>JBNKFC010000571.1:0-8399 GCA_050289105.1 Paracoccaceae bacterium
TAGGCGCCCATGCCGCCGGTATTCGGGCCTGTATCGCCGTCGCCCACGCGCTTGTGATCCTGCGCCGTGCCGATGGGCAGCACGTCGGTCCCGTCGCAGAGAACGAAGAGCGAGGCCTCCTCGCCGCGCATGAACTCCTCGATCACCACCTCGGCGCCCGCGGCCCCGAGGGCGCCCCCGAACATGTCCTCGACCGCCGCCAGCGCCTCCTCGACCGTCATCGCCACGACGACGCCCTTGCCGGCGGCGAGCCCGTCGGCCTTCACCACGATGGGCGCGCCCGTTGCGCGGATATGGGCCGCTGCCGCGGCGGCATCGATGAAGCGGGCATAGCCCGCCGTCGGCGCGCCGCAGGCATCGCAGATTTCCTTGGTGAACGCCTTCGACGCCTCAAGCCGCGCCGCCTCCGCCGAGGGACCGAAAGTCAGGATCCCCGCCGCCCGCAGCGCATCCGCCACCCCGGCGGCGAGCGGCGCCTCGGGGCCGACGATGACGAAATCCACCGCGTTCTCCTCGGCGAAACCGACAACCGCCGCCCCGTCCATGATGTCGAGATCGGCGCATTCGGCCAGCATCGCGATCCCGGCATGGCCGGGCGCTACGATCAGACGGTCGCATTTGGGGTTCTGCTTGACCGCCCAGGCCAGGGCGTGTTAGCGGCCGCCACCACCCAAGATTAGGATATTCATCGCCGCCCCCGCTTGGCCTCGTGTTTCCCGCGTTCTAAGGTCGGGGGCGAACGGATACAAGGCGAGCCATGGACATCTTCGAAGAGACCGGCCCCGGCGCCAATGCCCACGAATTCACCGTCTCGGAAATCTCCGGCGCGGTGAAGCGGCTGATCGAGGGCGAGTTCGGCCATGTCCGGGTCCGGGGCGAGATCGGCCGCGTCTCGCGTCCCGCCTCCGGTCACATCTATTTCGACCTCAAGGACGACCGGGCCGTCATCGCCGCCGTCTCCTGGAAAGGACAGGCGGCGAAGCTCTCGGTCCGGCCAGAAGAGGGGATGGAGGTCATCGCCACCGGACGACTGACGACCTTCCCCGGCCAGTCGAAATACCAGCTCATCGTCGAGGATATCGCCCCTGCCGGTATGGGCGCTCTCATGCTGATGCTGGAAAAGCGCCGCGCGGCACTCGCCGCCGAGGGTCTTTTCGCCGAGGCCCGCAAGCAGGCGATCCCCTACCTGCCCGAGGTGATCGGCGTCGTCACCTCGCCCTCCGGTGCCGTGATCCGCGACATCCTGCATCGGCTGCGCGACCGTTTTCCGCGCCGGGTCCTGATCTGGCCTGTCGCGGTCCAGGGCGAGAAATGCGCCCCCGAAGTTGCCGCCGCCATCCGGGGCTTCAACGCGCTTCCTGAAACCGGCCCGATCCCTCGCCCCGACCTCCTCATCGTCGCCCGTGGCGGCGGCTCGCTCGAAGATCTCTGGGGGTTCAACGAAGAAATCGTCGTCCGCGCCGCCGCCGAAAGCGCCATCCCTCTGATTTCCGCGGTGGGGCACGAAACCGATACGACCCTCATCGACCACGCCGCCGACCGCCGCGCCCCGACTCCCACGGCGGCGGCCGAAATGGCGGTGCCGGTCCGGATGGATCTCCTCGCCTGGACCGGCGAACAGGGCGCGCGCCTCGCCCGCGCCATCGCTCAGCGCACCGATACGCGGCGCCAGCGGCTGACCGATCTCGCCCGCGCCCTCGGCCGACCCGAGGCGCTCCTAGACCCCGCGCGGCAGCGCTACGATCTCTGGTCCGACCGGCTCGGCCCGGCGCTGCATGCCGCGGCGACGCGCAAGCGCGCGGGCTTCAATACCGTGGCGGGCCGGCTCCACCCCGGTCTCCTTTCCGGCCTCATCGCCCGCGAACGGCGCTTCCTGAAGGACCGCGCCGACCGTCTGGCGCCGGCCGTCGCGCGCCTCGCCCGCGATGCGGCGCGCGACAATACACGCCGGCGCACCGATCTCGACCGGACCGCCGCGCGCCTCGCCGCCGCCCAATCCGCGCGGTTCGCCACGCTCGCCGACCGCCTTGCCAGTCTCGACCGCACCCGCCAGACGCTCGGTTATACCGAGACCCTGAAACGCGGCTACGCCGTCGTCCGGGCCGAGGGCGCCGTCATCACCACGAAGGCCGCGGCCGAAACCGCCGCCGCGCTCGAGATCGAGTTCCAGGACGGCCGCCTGCCGGTCCTGTCCGGCACCGCCCCAGCCTCGAAACGGACCAAACCCGCCCCACCACCCGATCAGGGCAGCCTCTTCTGATCCCGGACACATCTTCTGTTCTAAAATACTCTGGGGTCGTCCATTGGTGCGCCATTGGTTCGAGGACCAATGGACGACGGGGTGAAACCCCCGGCGGGTCGGATCGCGTCAGCGATCCGAAATCTGAGGGATCAGACCCCGACGTCTGGCCCGAGACAGGCCATCGGCTCGGGGCTCTCCTCGACCGCGATCAGCGGCAGGCCGAAGGGATCCCCCTTGAACCGTGCCAGCAGCCCCTGATCGCTTTCGAAAAAGGTCCAGCATTGCGGATCGGGGTTATCCTCGTAGACGAAGCAGATGAAGCCTTGATCCTCGTACCATTCGCCCTTGCGGCAATCGTCGCCGAGAAAGGCCCAGACCACCTTGCGGCCGGGCAGGTACTGCTCCACCCCGTAGGACAGCCCGCCGGAATTGTAGTAGAGCGTCCGCCCGACGGTCGCCGCGTCGAACTCTGCCGCGGACATCGGCTGGCCAAGCTCCACCGCCGCCGCGGGAAGGGCGGCAAACAGGCTCAGAACGAGGGCAGGGGCGCGCATCTCGGCTCCTTGGGTCGTGGCATTGTCCGGCCAGCATGCCAGACCCGTCCCGTTCCGGCCAGACCTTGCGGGTCGCGGCGGTCAGGCCCCGCTGCTGATCCTCGCCAGCCGCCGGTCCATCACCTTGTGCCACAGATGCGGAACGAGCGCGATTGTCGCCATCGCCGGCAGCGAATAGGGGAGGATCGGTGCGCGTCCTCCGGGCGACAGGCGCAGCTCGGTATAGGGCCGCGACGGGTGGGCATGGTGATCCGCATGGCGCGGGGCATTCAGCATCATCAATCCCGAGAGAGGATGCGGCGCGTCCCACGAATGCTGCGCGCCGGCGGGTTCAAGCGTCCCGGAGGGCAGTTTTCGCCGCAAGAGCCCGTAATGCTGAACATAGTCCGACAACAGAAGTTGAACCTGCGCATGGGCGCAGAGGAGGAGATAGGCCAGAAGTCCATCGAAGCCGAAGAGCGAGACGATCAGCGCGATGAAGCCGAGCCCGCCCGCGATGTAGATCGTGTAGGGATTGAGGTCTCGCCAGCCCGTCGTCTCGCGCTTCTCCCGCAGATGCTGCTCCATCTCGTATCCCGCGATCAGGGCGCCAGGCCAGGCGCGGGCGGCGAAGAGGTAGAAGTTCTCGCCTCGGGCCGCGGTATTCGGGTCGTCCGTTGTCGCCACGAAGCGGTGATGCACCAGCCGGTGGGCCGATGTGTGATGGCCGAAGAGCAGCGAGATATAGACCCACATGCCGAGCCGGAAGAGGCGTTTGTTGGAGCGGTGGATCAACTCGTGCGCATTGGAATTCGACACCTGCCCGAACCACAGCCCGAACGCGAGGAACGTCGCCACCCATCCGAAAAACCCAAGTCCTGCAGCGCCCGAAAGCGCCCACACCGCGATGAAAAGGAGCCCGAAATGCACGACGGCGAGCACCACCGACAGGCGATCGGCCATGTCGGTCACGAGGGGCGCCGGTCCCTCCATTCCGCGACGCTTGCCGATCTCGTCGATCGCGAAGAGAACGCCGGTCATCCACAAGAGCGCCACGAGGCTGAAAAGCCCGCCGAAACCGGCAGCAAGGAGGAGGAGCGGTACCGGCAAAAGCGTGGCCAGAAGAAACGGCCGCATTGGCCGCCACGGCGCCCAGGCCGCCTCCAGCCTTTCCATGAGCGAAGGTTCATTGCCGGTTTCGGCGACCAGCGCCGCAACCGCCTCCTCTTCACCGATGTCGCTGCCGTTCTCGACCATCGCGGCGATTGCCGCGTCGCCGGATTCTAGCCGCCTCTCGTCCTGCGCGGGTTCGGCCGCGGCGACCGGACGGCGCGGCCGGACGGCCCGGTCCGGCCCTGACGACGATCCGATCTTTCGCCCCTTCTGGGGCTTGGTTTCAATCCCCGTTCCCGCCTCGGTGTCGGACTGCGGTTCCTGCGGAACCACGCGCAGATGCGGCGTGCTCTTCGTCGCTGATGCCGGCGCCGCCGCAGCCGCGACCTCGGGCGTGTTCTTGCCGCCTTCGAGGGCCGAAATCACCGCGCGCAATGCTGCTGCGTCGTCCGATTGCTCGATCTTGCTCACCGCATACAACTCCTGCTCAGTCTTCCCGCCATTGCGGGTTGTCGGTCAGATTAGGTGATATTCAAGGCAAAATCTTGGCAAAACGGCTTTCGCGACGGCCAGACCTGTGCCGCAACGTCATCCCGCGCCCCGATTGACCCCGCGACGGGACGCGTGGCCTTGTCATCGCGAAGGCAGGCGGAGGGGCATATGGCGTACGGGATCGGCCTGACGGCAAGTCTGGGCGTCGTGGCGGCGGGCTTCGCGGTCATTTATGGGGTCGCCTTCACCGGTCGGGACCCTTCATGGTCCAAGACCCTCGTCAAGACCGCGTCGGTTGCCAGCCTGGCGCTGGCCGCGCCCGGATTTGGTGCGCCAGCGCTGATTTGCATTGGTCTCGGGCTGGGTGCTCTCGGCGACTTCTTCCTGTCGCGGCCGGGGACGCGGGCATTTCTCGCCGGCATGGCCGCCTTCGCCGCCGGCCACCTCGCCTATGCGGCCCAGTTCCTCACGCCCGGCAACGCTCCATCTCTCGCGGCAGCCGCCGTCCTTCTGCTGCTTGCCCTGTCGACAGAGCTTTGGCTTGCGCCCCGGACGGGCGCGCTTCGCTGGCCGGTCCGGGCCTATGTCGCGGTTATCACCCTCATGGCGATTGCCGCGCTGACGCTACCCTCGGGCGGTCGGACAGCACTTTGGGGGGCGCTCCTTTTCCTTCTCTCAGATCTTCTCCTCGCGCTCGATCTTTTCGTCATCTCCAACGACGTTGCGAAACGCATTCTCGGCCCCGCCCTCTGGGCGGCCTATTGGGGCGGGCAGGCGCTGATCCTCAAAGGCATGTTGCCAGTGTCCGGCCTCTGACCCTTCCATCGCCGCCGCGAAACGACTAGGTGAAGGACAGTGTCAATCACGCGGAACCGCCGATGTCGTTCTTCAAGAAGCTCAAGGACAAGCTTTTCAAGTCCTCCTCGAAGATCGAGGAGGGGCTCGAAGCGATCGTGGCCGAGGGCGCTGGGGAGGAAGAGGTCGCGGTCGCCGTGGCGCCCACACGCGAGCCCGAACCGATCCCGGCCCCCAAGCCTGAACCGATGCCGGAGCCGGAACCGACGCCCGAGCCGGAGCCTGAACCTGTTCCCGCCCCGGAACCGGAACCCGCGCCTGAACCCGCGCCCGAGATCGTGCCTGAGCCCGAGCCGGCACCTGAACCTGAACCGGCGCCCACGCCGCCACCCGCGCCGCGCGAAATCCCGCGACCGGCGCCGGAAGTTCCTCCCGCGCCTCCGTCCGAGACCCCTCCCGCGCCGGCAGAGGTGCCAGGGCCCACCCCTTTCGAGATGCCGGAACCGGGCCCGCTCGAGATCCCCGGCGAGACGATGGCCGTTTCGGATGCGCCGCTGGCGGAACGTCCCGGCTTCCTCGGCCGCCTTTTCAAGCGCCCCGCCGCGCCCGCCGCGCCGCGCCGGGTTCTTGACGATGCGATGCTGGAAAGCCTTGAGGAACTCCTGATCCAGTCCGATATGGGCGTCGACACCGCGCTGCGCGTCGCCTCCAATCTTGCCGAGGGCCGGATGGGCAAGAAGCTCTCGGTCGAGGAGATCAAGGGGCTTCTGGCCTCCGAAATCGCGCGGATCATGGAGCCGGTGGCCAAACCCATGCCGCTTTACAAGACGAAGCCACAGGTCGTGCTCGTCGTCGGCGTCAACGGCTCGGGCAAGACCACGACGATCGGCAAGCTCGCCAGCCAGTTCCGCGCCGCCGGCAAGAAGGTGGTGATCGCTGCCGGCGACACGTTCCGCGCGGCCGCGGTCGAGCAGCTTCAGGTCTGGGGCGACCGTGCCGGGGTGCCGGTGCTGACCGCGCCGGAGGGCTCGGACCCCGCGAGCCTCGCCTTCGACGCGATGACGAAGGCGCAGGCCGATGGCGCCGACCTGCTGATGATCGACACGGCCGGGCGGCTCCAGAACCGTCAGGACCTGATGGAGGAGCTTGCAAAGATCGTCCGGGTGATCCGCAAGAAGGATCTGGACGCGCCGCACAACACGCTCCTGGTTCTTGACGCTACGACCGGCCAGAACGCGCTTTCGCAGGTGGAGATCTTCCGCAAGCTCGCAGACGTTTCGGGGCTGGTGATGACCAAGCTCGACGGCACCGCCAAGGGCGGCGTTCTGGTGGCGCTCGCCGACAAGTTCGGCCTGCCGATCCACGCCATAGGGGTGGGTGAGAAGATCGACGACCTCGCCCCCTTCGACCCCGACGAGTTCGCCCGCGCGCTCGTCGGGCTCGGCGAGTGATCACCCGCTTGCGGCCCCCGGCGTCGCCCCCCGGATGAGCGCGTGGCTCGTCTCTCTTGAGGGCACCCCCGCGGGCGGCCATCTCGCCATGGCGCTGGCGCTTCTTGCCGCCTTCCTCCACGCGCTTTTCGGGGCGCTGCAAAAGGGCCGGCACGATCCCTGGCTGAGCCGCGCCGCGATCGACGCGAGCTATTCCGCCATCGCGGCGCCCTTCGCGCTCTTCGCCGTGCCATGGCCCGAACCGCATATGTGGCCGATCTTCGCCGGCGCCTTCGTGATCCATACAGGCTACAAGTTCTCGCAAGCCATGACCTACAGCCGTGGCGCCTATGCGGTCGTCTATCCGGTCGTGCGCGGCACCGGGCCGTTTTTCGCGGTCATCGGCGCGGGGCTGCTTTTCGGAGAGCATTTCACGATCGGGCAATGGACCGGCGTCGCGGTGCTGATGACCGGCATCTTCGGTCTTGCGATCTACAACCTGCGCACCATCACGGTCGACCGCGAGACGATGATCCCGGCGCTATCCTGGGCGGTCGTCACCGGCGCCTTCGTCGCGCTCTACACGACTTACGACGCCTACGGCATCCGCGCCACCGCCGATCCCTTCACATTCCTCGCCTGGTTCTTCCTCATCGACGGGCTCTTCATGCCGGTCTATACGTGGCGCCGCTGGCGACGCCTGCCGTCCTCGGAGATCGGGCCGTTGATGAGCCGGGGTGTAATCGGCGCACTCGTCGCCTATTTCAGCTTCGGGTCGATCCTTCTGGCGACCCGGCTTGACAAGGTGGGCGAGGCGGCGGTGCTGCGTGAAACCTCGGTGGTCTTCGCCGCCGGCATCGCCTGGGTGATGCTCGGCGACCGGGTGGGTCCGAGGCGGCTGACATTGATGGCGCTGATCGCGGCGGGCGCGGTCATCGTGAAACTGACTGGATAGGACGGATGGCGGGCAGAAAGATCAATCCGTGGCTGAAACTCGGGCTCGAACTCGGCCCCGTCATCGCCTTCTTCATTGCCTTCACCCGGCTGAAGGACAGGACCGTCGATATCGGCGGCACCGAGTATGGCGGCTTCATCCTCGCCACCGCGGGCTTCGTTCCGCTGATGATGCTCTCGACGCTGATCCTCTGGCGGCTGACCGGTCGGCTTTCGCCGATGCAGATCGCGACGCTAGTCCTCGTTACCGTGTTTGGCGGCCTCTCGGTCTGGTTCAACGACGAACGCTTCTTCAAGATGAAGCCGACGCTCATCTACCTTCTCTTCGCCGGGATCCTCGGTTTCGGTCTCTTGCGCGGCAAATCCTACCTCGCGCTGGTGATGGAAGAGATGATGCCGCTCGAACACCAAGGCTGGATGATCCTGACCCGCAGGCTCACGGCGTTCTTCGCGGGGCTCGCGGTGGCGAACGAGGTGGTCTGGCGGACGATGTCGGATCAGGCCTGGGTCAATTTCAAGACTTTCGGCTTGACGGCGGCGATCTTCCTCTTCTTCCTCGCCCAAGGCGGCGTGTTCAAGCGCTACGAGGTCGCCGACAAGGACCGCTGAGGCGGATCCGGTCAGCGCGCGGCCATCTCGCGGGCGACCGCGAAGAACGCCTGGACGAGCTTGCCGCCCTTGCGGTCGCGCAGGCAGACAAGGGCTTCGTCCATCACCATCTCTTCCGCCCCGTCGATCGGGATCGCGACAAGCCGGGCATCGGCGCCGAATTCGGCCGCCGAGACGAAGCCGACACCGGCCCCCGAGGCGACGATCTCGCGCACCGCCTCGCGCCCCTCG
>JBNKFC010000572.1:0-2648 GCA_050289105.1 Paracoccaceae bacterium
GCGCCCACCCAGGGTCGGGCGCGGCCCTTCGCGATGTGTTCGAAGGTGTGCAACACCCCATCCGATCAGGAGACTTGGCATGGGACCCTGCACCGCGTGGCGGAAATATCGGAAATCTTCCGAACCCGAGGCGGTTTCCAATTCAACATGGCGGCAAAACGCACTAGGTGGAGGCGATGACCTCACCCGCCCATATCACGCTCTCCGGCGCCCCCGAAGGCTATGACGCAAAGCTTCTTGCGCGCGAACTGGCCAAGGGCGTGCCGGTTCTCCATGTCGCGCGCGACGACAAGCGGATGGAGGCGATGCGAGCGGCGCTGGCCTTCTTCGCCCCCGACGCGCTGGTGCTGACCTTTCCGGCCTGGGACTGCCTGCCCTATGACCGTGTCTCGCCCAACGCCGATGTCTCGGCCACGCGCATGGCGACGCTGGCGGCTCTCTCTCAGGGTCTGCCGACGCCGTTCATCCTGCTCACTACACTGAGTGCGGCAACCCAGAAACTGCCCGCGCGAGACGTGCTGAAGGCGGCCTCGTTCACGGCCAGCGTCGGCGGGCGCATCAACGAAAGCGCGCTACGCGATTTTCTCGTCCGAATGGGCTTTTCCCAAAGCCCGACGGTGACGGAGCCGGGGGATTACGCGATCCGTGGCGGCATCATCGACATCTATCCGCCGGGCGAGGGCGGTCCGGTCCGGCTCGACCTTTTCGGCGACGTGCTCGATGGCGCCCGGCGTTTCGATCCGGCAACCCAGCGCACGACCGAGAAACTGACCACGGTCGAACTCGCCCCGGTCTCGGAGATCATTCTCGACGAGGCGGCGATCACCCGGTTCCGCCAGACCTACCGTATCGAATTCGGCGCGGCGGGGACCGACGATCCGCTCTACGAGGCGGTCAGCGCCGGGCGAAAGCACGCCGGGATGGAACACTGGCTGCCCTTTTTCCATGAGCGGCTGGAGACGCTCTTCGATTACCTCCCCGGCGCGTCCGTCATGCTCGACGACCAGATCACGCCTGCGCGGCTCGCCCGGTGGGAAGGGATCGAGGATCAGTACGACACCCGGCTTGAAGCGATGAAGCGCAAGGACCGGCTCGATTCGGTCTACAAGCCCTGCGCGCCGGGGCTTCTCTATCTCGACGATGCCGGCTGGGACGCCGCCATCGCAGGTCACCGGGTGATCCAGCTCGTTGAGCTTCCTCAGGCGACCGGACCCGGTGTGCTGGATGCGGGCGGTCGGATCGGGCGCAACTTCTCGCCCGAGCGCCAGCTGGAGAACGTAAACCTTTTCAGCGCCTTGGCGGATCATTTGAACGCGCGCCGGGCGGACGGACAGGTTGTCGTCGCGTCCTATTCGGAAGGCGCGCGGGAGCGGTTGAAGGGCCTCCTGGAAGACGAGGACGTCGTCGGCGCCACGCTGATCCGCGACATCCGCGACGTGCCCGATGGCAAGGGCGGAATCTACCTCGCCATCTGGGCACTCGAACACGGGTTCGAAGGAGATGGCCTGACCATCGTCTCGGAACAGGACGTGCTCGGCGACCGGCTGATCCGTGGCGCGAAAAAACGCAGGAAAGCCGAGAACTTCCTGACCGAAGCTCAATCGCTTTCCCCCGGCGATCTGGTCGTTCATGTCGATCACGGCGTCGGCCGCTATACCGGACTTGAGACCATCACCGCGCTCGGCGCGCCGCATGACTGCGTGGCGCTCGAATATGCCGGTGGCGACCGGCTTTACCTTCCGGTCGAGAATATCGAGCTACTTAGCCGCTATGGCCACGAAGAAGGGCTTCTCGACAAGCTTGGCGGCGGTGCGTGGCAGGCCAAGAAGGCGCGACTCAAGGAGCGCATTCGGCTGATCGCCGAGCGTCTGATGCGGGTCGCGGCGGAACGCCTGCTGCGCAAGGCGCCGATCCTCGAAGCGCCGCATCACGAATGGGACGCCTTCTCGGCTCGGTTTCCTTATCAGGAGACCGACGACCAGCTCTCTGCGATCTCGGACGTGGTCGACGACCTTGGCGAAGGGCGGCCGATGGACCGGCTCATCGTCGGCGATGTCGGCTTCGGCAAGACCGAGGTCGCCATGCGCGCCGCCTTCATCGCCGCGATGTCCGGCGTTCAGGTGGCGGTCATCGCGCCGACGACGCTGCTTGCCCGCCAGCACTTCAAGACCTTCGCGGAACGGTTCCGGGGCACCGCGATCACGGTGCGCCCGTTGTCGCGCTTTGTCTCGGCCCGCGACGCGCAAGCCACGCGCGAGGGGTTGGCCGAGGGCACCGTGGACATCGTCATCGGCACGCATGCGGTCCTGGCCAAGGGGGTGAAGTTTCGCAACCTCGGCCTTCTAGTCATTGACGAGGAACAACATTTCGGCGTTCAGCACAAGGAACGGTTGAAGGAAATGCGGTCTGAAATCCATGTCCTGACGCTGACCGCCACGCCGATTCCGCGGACCCTGCAACTCTCGCTGACCGGGGTCCGCGACCTCTCCATCATCGGCACGCCGCCGATCGACCGCCTCGCCATCCGCACCTATGTGAGCGAGTTCGACACGGTCACGATCCGCGAGGCGCTGCTGCGCGAACGGTATCGGGGCGGGCAGTCGTTCTACGTCGTGCCGCGCATCAAGGACCTTCCCGAGGTCGAGGAC
>JBNKFC010000573.1:0-4017 GCA_050289105.1 Paracoccaceae bacterium
ACCGGCTGGTCTATCAGGCCCAGACGGATGATCCGGCGCTTGACGCCAAGGCGCGCGACTGCGCGGACAGGCTCGGATTGACCTATGTGCGGCGGTTCACAGGCTACGGCGATCTGAAGACTGCGCTGGCGCGGCTCTGAGCGACCCTCTCCGAGCAAAGTGGGTTTAAACCCACCTTACGGGGCCGAGGTCCGGGGCGGCAGGGATCATGCCGCCGCTTCGGCCGCAAGCTTGCGGATGCGGCCGACCATGGCGCGCAGACCGTTCGAGCGTTGCGAGGACAGATGCTCATCAAGGCCGAGCCGCGCCAGTTCGGCTTGCGCGTCGACCTTCGTTACCTCGACCACGGTCAGACCGGAATAAAGCGCGTGCAGGATCGCGATCAGGCCCCGGACGATCATCGCATCACTGTCGCCCTGAAACTCGAACGTCGCACCAGGCCCCTGCCCTTCGATGCGCGGCAGAAGCCAGACCTGGCTCGCGCAGCCCTCGACCTTGGTCGCGGGAACCCGGAACGCATCGTCAAGCGCCGGAAGGGCTTTTCCGAGTTCGATGACATGGCGGTAACGGTCTTCCCAGTCATCCAGGAAGTCGAAGGTTTCGACGATGTCCTCGAATGCCGCCGTGGCCATGGGCACCTCCGTTTCGCTTTGCCTGACCTAGTGCGTCACCGGGCGAAGGTCCAGACATCGCCGCTCTTTTCATGCGCCCGCGAATGGGCTACCCAGACGGGACATGGGAAGGGAGCGGCCACGCATGAGACTGCCTGTCACCGGATTGCTGATCATAACGCTGGTGCTGGCCGGTTGCGGGCGGGTGCGAGAAAGCCGGCTCAACCCGTTCAACTGGTTCGGGCGGTCGACCGAAACTACCCAGACCGTCGCCGAAGGGGTCGTGCCGGGCCGCCCCGATGACGGGCGCATCCTCGTCGCGCAGGTCACCGAGCTTGAAGTCGCCCGCCAGCCTGGCGGTGCTATTATCCGCGCCTCGGGCCTGCCGCCGACACAGGGCTGGTGGAACACCGACCTCATCGCCGAAAACAACGGCGAACCGGTGGACGGCGTGCTGACCTATCGCTTCGTCATCGCAGAACCGCTGACCGCCACGCGCGTCTCGACGCCGCAGTCGCGGGAACTGACAGCGGCGACTTTTATTTCCGACATCAAGCTTGCGAATGTCCGCCAGATCGTCGTCCTCGGCGCCGAGAACAGCCGGTCGAGCCGACGCTGAGCGCCGCTCAGACGTTCACGACCCTGACCGCGCCGCCCCTGGCCGAGAGGGCGATCTCGCCCCTGCAGAGCCGAAGCGCATCCTCGCCGAAGACCTCACCGCGCCAGCCCTTGAGCGCGGGCACCGAGCGGTCGCCCGCCGCGAGCGCGTCGAGATCCGCTGACGAGGCGATGAGCTTCTGGGCCACGCCCGCGCTTTCCGACTTCGCTTTCAGGAGCACGCGCAGAAGGTCGGCCAGCGCCGAATCGACCTGAAGCTGTTCACGCGACGTATCGGGGCGCGGGTAATCTTCCGGCTTGGCAGCAAGCCCGGCCTTGACCGCAGCGATGATCCCGTCCGCGATGTCGGCCTTGCGGCCCTCGCGCAGCAAAAGCCGCGACCGGCCAAGCTCCTCGATCGTCGTCGGCTTGGTGGAGGCAAGCTCCAGAAGCGCGTCGTCCTTGAACACACGGGAGCGCGGCACGTTGCGGGTCTGGGCGTAGTCCTCGCGGAAATGCGCAAGTTCGCGCACGACGGCAAGAAACTTGCCGGATGTCGTACGGGTCTTGACCCGCGCCCAGGCCTCCTCGGGCCGGTTGGTGTAGGTCTCGGGGTCGAGCAGCGTCGCAAGCTCTTCCTCCACCCATTTCTGCCGCCCGGTGCGCTTCAGCTCCTTCGAGAGGAATTCGTAGATCACGCGCAGATGGGTGACGTCGGCCAGCGCGTAGGTCTTCTGCGCCTCGCTCAGCGGCCGGCGCGACCAGTCGGTGAAGCGGGACGTCTTGTCGAGCCCTTGCTTGGCGATCTTGCGCACCAGAGTCTCATACCCGACCTGATCGCCGAACCCGCAGACCATCGCCGCGACCTGAGTGTCGAACAGCGGAAGCGGGAAGACCTTGCCCTCGACGAAGAAGATCTCGAGATCCTGCCGTGCGGCGTGGAACACCTTTACGGTCGCCTCGTGCCGGAAGAGATCGTAGAGCGGGTCGAGCGCCAGCCCGTTCGCCAGCGGATCGACCAGAACGGCCTCGCCATCGTCGCCCGGCAGGGCAAGCTGGATCAGGCAGAGCTTGGAGTAGTAGGTGCGTTCGCGCAGAAACTCCGTGTCGACAGTGACATAGGGCGCTCCCTTGGCCGCGTCGCAGAACCGGGCAAGGTCTTCAGTCGTCGTTATCGTTTTCATTGAAGGTCCGATTGGCGCGGGGTCGTCCCGCAATTTTTGCCGTCATAGGCGACGTGGGCGCGAAAGGGAAGACCCGGAGGCTACGCTGCGGGCGGGAGCGGCCTCGGCGGCCGCCAATCCACGGGTGAGTCGTTCATTTTTGCGCGGACGGCGACGGTCCCGTCGCACCTTCACAGATGAACCGGCCGTCTGTCGCCTTCGGCAAACCGGCGCAGGACGGCCGGGTAGAGGCGATGCTCCATCTCCAGCACCCTCGCCGCCAGCGCGTCGGCGCTGTCGCCGGGCAGGATCGGCACCCGCGCCTGGCCAAGGATCGGGCCGTCATCGAGCACGGCGGTGACCTCGTGCACCGTGCATCCGGCTTCCGTATCGCCGGCTTCAATCGCGCGGGCATGCGTGTGCAGGCCAGGATATTTTGGCAGGAGCGAGGGGTGGATGTTCAGCATCCGGCCTTCAAACCGGCGGACGAAATCCGGCGTCAGAACGCGCATGAAACCGGCAAGGCAGAGGATGTCGGGCTTTGCGGCGAGGATGGGCTTCAGGAGTTCCGCCTCAAACGCCGCGCGGTCACGGCCGAACGGCCGATGATCGACAGAGGCGGTCGGAATCCCCATCTCCTCGGCTTTCGCCAGTCCGCCGGCATCGGGGTCGTTCGAGGCAACGAGAACCGGTCGCGCCGGATGGTCGCCGGTCATGCTCCGACAGAGCGCCACCATGTTGGAGCCGCCCCCGGAAATCAGGATGACAACGCGCTTCAAAGAAGCCGGCCCCGATAGGCGACCCCCTGACCCTTCGTCACCCGGCCGATCTCGGTCACGGTCTCACCTTCCGCCTCGAGAAGGATCCTGAGGTCGGCGGCGCGCTCCGGTGCGGCGACGACGATCATGCCAATGCCGGAATTGAATGTCTTGAGAAGTTCCGCCTCCGCCATGCCGGCGGTTTCGGCCAACCAGCGGAACACTGGCGGCAACTGCCATGCGCTGAGGTCGATCTCGGCGCCGAGACCCTCGGGCAGGACGCGCGGCAGGTTCTCGGTCAGCCCGCCGCCGGTGATATGGGCGAGCGCATGGACCCCGCCCGACCGGATCGCGGCGAGCGTCTGGGTCACGTAGAGCCGGGTCGGAGCCAAGAGCGCCGCGCCGAGAGTGCCGGCGCCGAAGGGCGACGCCGCGTCCCAGCCAAGACCCGACAGTTCAACCACCTTGCGAACGAAGGAATAGCCGTTGGAATGCACCCCATTCGACGCGAGCCCCAGAAGCACATCGCCCTCGCCCACGTCGCGCGGCAGGTCCCGGCCCCGCTCCATCGCGCCGACGGCAAAGCCGGCGAGGTCGAAGTCGCCGGAATGATACATGCCCGGCATCTCCGCCGTCTCGCCACCGATCAGCGCACAGCCCGAGCGCTCGCAGCCGGTCGCGATCCCCTCGATGATCCGCGCGGCCTGGTCGACGTCGAGCTTGCCGGTCGCGAAATAGTCGAGAAAGAACAACGGCTCCGCCCCCTGGCAGACAAGATCGTTCACGCACATCGCGACAAGGTCGATGCCGATCGTGTCGACGTTGCCGGTGTCGATCGCGATGCGGAGCTTGGTGCCCACCCCGTCGGTCGCCGCGACGAGAACCGGG
>JBNKFC010000574.1:0-1604 GCA_050289105.1 Paracoccaceae bacterium
CGGCGATGGAGGTCTGCGCTCCCGCCATGAGCATCGAGGCGATGTCGCGCCCGAAGTGGTCAGTGCCGAGCCAATGGGCGGCTGTGGGCGGCTTCAGCTTGTCTGCGATCGAAAGGGCGGTGACGTCATAGGGCGTCCAGATCATCGAGACGAGCGCCGCCGCGAGGGCGGCAGCAGAAAGGGCGATGCCGAGGGCGAACGACGGCTTCATGTCCGCTTCCTCAGCCGCGGGTCGATGGCGGCGTAGGCGAGGTCGACGAGGAAAGTCACGAGGATCACGGCGAAGACGAGGATCATCACCACCGACTCCACCACAATCAGGTCGCGCTGCGTGATCGCCTGGAAAATCAACCGCCCAAGGCCCGGAAGATAAAAGACATTCTCGATGATGATGGCACCCGCCAGTAGGAAGGAAAACTGCATGCCCAAGATGGTCAGGACCGGGATCATCGCGTTCCTGAGCGCATGGCGCAGGATGGTCTGGCCGCGGGTCAGACCCTTGGCGCGAGCGGTGCGGATATAGTCCTGCCCGAGGGTTTCGATCAGGGCCGAGCGCAATACGCGGGCGAGGATCGCGGCCTGTGGCAGGGCGAGGGCGACGGCGGGCAGGGTCAGGGCGCGCAGGCCGGTCATTAGCCCTTGATCCCAGCCGGGAAAGCCGCCTGCGGGAAAGAGCTGCCAATGCAGGGCGAAGGCGAGGACAAGGAGCATGGCGAACCAGAAATTCGGCAGCGCGATGCCCACCTGCGTCGCCCCCATCACCGCTGCATCCGTCACGCGACCCCGCCGCGCGGCCGCCAGAAGTCCGGCCGGAAAGGCGATGAGCGCGGCGAGGAGAAGGGCATAGAGCGCGAGCGGCAGGGACACCGCCATCCTTTGGCTAACCAATTGGGAAACGGGCACTTTATAGGTATATGACAGGCCGAAATCGCCCCGCATCATACCCGTGATCCAGTCGAGATACCGCACCGGCGGCGCGGCGTTCAGGCCCAGCTGATCGCGGAGCGCGGCGACGGTCTCGGGCTCCGCGTTCAGGCCCAGCATGTAGGAGGCGGGATCGCCCGGCACGATCTCGATCACGGCGAAGATCACGAGGCTCGCCACGACGAGACTGAGGGCAAGCGAGATCAGGCGTCTGAGGAGATAGCGTGTCATCCGGCCCCTTCCTGAGAGCGAGGCTAGGAGGAAGCCGGGCGGCGGTCCAGAGGCGGCGTGCCGAGTGCGTTCGGGGGCGTATTCGGCGCGTCGTTTCCGCGTAGGGTTCGCGTAGTTTTTTCGTAGTTACAGAACTAGGCACGGGCGAAAGGGCGTCGCGGCAGGGCGGGTACTCTAGGGAGCGCGCCGAAGGCCGATCTCGCTCATGCCGAAGAAGCTCGTGCGGGCGCTCGCCAGTATGGCGTCTCCGGGTGACAGCGACTCGACGAACGTGCGGGGATAGTTGCACAGGTCGAAGGTGGCCTCGGGGCGGTCTTCGGCGAAAGCGGCGATGCGGGCGTGACAGCCCCTCAGCCCCGAGCGCGACCCGGCCTTCGAAATTGTGAAGGTCTCAGTCTCAATCGGGGCGTCGGTCAGTTTGTTCCAGCCCCATATGAGGGTCTTGGCCT
>JBNKFC010000575.1:0-2455 GCA_050289105.1 Paracoccaceae bacterium
GGCAAGAAGCCCGAGCACTTCACCTACGAGCTTTTCCTCGACGAGCAGGGGCAGAAAATCTCGAAGTCCAAGGGCAACGGCCTGACGATCGACGAATGGCTGACCTACGCCTCGACGGAGTCCTTGGGATATTTCATGTACCAGAAGCCCAAGACCGCAAAGCGGCTCTGGTGGGACGTGATCCCTAAGGCGGTGGACGAATATCACCAGCAGCTCCGCTCCTTCCCCGACCAGGACGACGCGGCGCGGCTGGCGAATCCCGTCTGGCACATCCACAACGGCAAGCCGCCGGCATCGGACATGGTGGTGCCCTTCGCGATGCTTCTGAACCTGGCGAGCGTGGCGGGGGCGAAGGACAAGGACGGGCTTTGGGGCTTCATCCGGAAATATGCGCCCGATGCATCGCCCGAACATAACCCGCAGCTGGATCAGGCGGCGGCGTTCGCGGTGCGGTACTTCAACGACCACGTTGCGCCGACGCGGAGCTTCCGGCCCGCGAGCGAGAAGGAGCGGGCGGCGATGGAAGACCTGTCCGGTCGGCTGAAGGTATGGGATGGCGGGCTCGATGCCGAGGCGCTGCAATCGATGGTTTTCGCGGTCGGCAAGGAGCACGGGTTCGAGCCGCTGCGTGACTGGTTCACGGCGCTCTACGAAGTGCTGCTCGGCGCATCGCAGGGTCCGCGGTTCGGCGGGTTCATTGCGCTTTACGGCGTCGACGAGACGGTGGCGCTGATCGAAAAGGCGCTTGCCGGCGAGCTCGCGGCCTGACACCGGCCGAGAACGTAAGGTGGGTCTAAACCCACCTTACCGAGCGGCGGCGCGTTCAGACGTCGCGCCAGATTTCCCACCAGCCGCGCCAGCGTCGGGAAAGACCGGAGGCATTTTCGCTGAGGAACCGCGTACCGAGTGTCCGGGCGTCGGTGAGAAGGCGGGCTTCCTCTTCGACGGCACGGGCGCGCAAGTCGGTGGCATCGCCGTCTCCCTTCAGTGCCTCGATCAGGAATGCAAGGTCCCGCGCCGCGCCCAGCGTCTCGCCGAGGGTGTCGGCGGCAGCGATGTGGTGCGTCATCATCTCTGGCCAGATCCGGACGAACAGGCGGGCGTGGTACCAATGGTCCTTCACGCGCTTGCGCCAGAGGTGAAGCGCCTCACCCGTCGGATCGCTGCCGGCGGCGATCATCGCCTTGCGGGCCGCCGACCAGCTGCGTTCGAGCCCGCCTTCGAGGGCGTCGAAACCGGCGCCGGAGATCTTCCAGTCCTTCGCTCGGCGGGCGACAGCGGCGATGGCCTCGGCGTGCGCGGCGAGTTGCGCTTCAGCGTCAAGGGGCTCGGCACGCGGATGCACGATGCGGTCGCGAAGCGCCGCCTGCGCGTCGGGCGGCATGTAGATCCGGCTCGCGACGTCGTCGAAGGTTGTGGCAAGCACGTCGGCATCGCGCAGGTCCGAGATCAGACGCGCGGCATCGCGCAGTGCTGCGTTCTCGCGCTCATATCCCTTGAAATGTGGCCGCACGAGCCTGAGAAGCGCGCGCGTTTTCTTCACGTTCTTGCGCAATTCGTGGACGAGCACATCGCGCGGCATTTTCGGATCGGCGAGATGCGCCTGCGACGCCTCAAGCCGGTCGCGCGCGATCCGTCGCACCGCTTTTGCGGTGCTCTTGTCCTTGGTGCTGAAGGAATATCCCATTCCGGCCGCCCCCTTGGCCAAAACGTTTTGGCCTCATCCCGGCCGGGAGTAAACTGAAAGAATGTAACCTTGGGATGACGGGGCCGGACAGGGGAGGCGACGATGTGGCAGCGCATGCGGGCGGCGGTTCTGGCGGTCGTGACGATAACAGGAGCGGCGCTTGCCGACGACGGGGCGGAGATCCGCGGCGTGATCGGCGACCAGATCGCCGCGTTCAGGGCCGACGACCTCGCGACGGCGTTCGGATACGCCTCCCCGACGATCCAGGGGATGTTCCGCACGCCAGAGAATTTCGGCCGCATGGTCGCTGGCGGCTATCCGATGATCTGGCGGCCGGACGCGGTCAACTATCTTGGCCTGCGCGAGGAGGCCGGGCGCCCGGTGCAGCGCATGGGATTTCGCGACGCGGCCGGCGGCTTCCATCTTTTCGACTACCTGATGGTCGAGGGCGCGGACGGCTGGCGCATCGACGGCGTGGTTCCGGTGCCGGATGCCGGCGCCGGGGTCTGAGCAGCGAACGGTCGGGTAACCGGGTGGTCAGGCATTCCCTGTAGACCTGTGCGTATGGGCCCCGGTGGCCCGGCAACTTCCCAGAATGAGCGAACCTCCTGACGGCGCCGATGCAGGCGCCGGCCGGCGCCCCGTTCGCGGGCCCCGGGAGGTCCGTCACTGACGGGGCCTGGAACAGGACAAGGGGTTTTTCGCGATGAACAAGGCGATCACCGACGGGCTGGTCTTCATGCCGCCCGCTTTCGAGAACGGACTGGA
>JBNKFC010000576.1:0-1805 GCA_050289105.1 Paracoccaceae bacterium
ACCGTCAAGCGCTGGCACATGGTGATGGATCCCGGCGCCAACCGCCGCATCATGAAGGAGAAGGTCGAGGACTACCCGAAATCCGACGTTACCAAGATGATCCTCACTCCGGCGATCGGCGATAGTCTGTTCGTCGCCGAAGGGGCGCACTGGCACTGGCAGCGCCGCACCGCCGCGCCCGCCTTCTCGGTCCGGAACGTCCAAGCCCTTGCCCCGGTCATGACGCTCGCGGCGGAACGCGCGGCGGAACGAGTTGCCGCTCAGGTGGGCCGCGCCGCAAACCTGCATGACGAGATGGTGACAACGACATTCGAGGTGATCTCCGACGTCACCTTCTCGGGCGGCGAGGCATTCGACCGTGCCGGCGTGCACCGCGCCATCGACGCCTATATCGCCGGTGCAGCCCGTGTGTCGCTGTTCGACATTATTGGTGCGCCGGCCTGGGTGCCGCGCCCGTCGCGTCTTGTTTCGGCCCCGGCGATGCGGGCGATGAAGGCGATGGCGGACGAGGCGATCGAACACCGCCGCACCGCCGAGGCCGGCCCCGTGCCGGACCTTCTCGACCTTCTCCTCGAGGGCGAAGACCCGGAGACCAAGCGACGGATGAACACCGCCGAGTTGCGCGACAACCTGCTGACCTTCATCGTTGCGGGCCATGAAACAACGGCGCTGACGCTGGCCTGGGCGCTCTACCTCTGCGCCTTCGATCCGACGGTGCAGGACCGGGCGCGGGCCGAGGCGAAGGCGGCGCTCGGCACGCGGGCGGCAACTGTCGCGGACCTGTCCGCCCTGCCCTACTGCCGCCAGATCGTCGACGAGGCGCTGCGGCTCTATCCCCCGGCCGCGTTCCTGTCACGCACGGCCCGCGCGCACGACACGCTCTGCGGGCGTGAAGTCCGGCCGGGCGACACCGTGATGCTGCCGATCTACGCGCTTCACCGGAACCACATGCTCTGGCCCGATCCGCACCGGTTCGACCCGGACCGCTTTGCCGATCCGAGGCTTATCGACCGCTTCGCCTACCTGCCGTTCGGCGGCGGCCCGCGCATCTGCATCGGCGCCTCCTTTGCGTTGCAGGAGGCGGTGATCGTGCTGGCCACGCTCCTCGCCCGCTTCCGCTTCCTCCCTGTTCCGGGACGAGAGCCGAAGCCGGTGCTGATCCTGACCCTGCGGCCCGAAGGTGGCGTCTGGCTGAATGTCGCCGAAGACTGAGGCCGCCACGCGATTTTTCCCCCTTAATGACCGGTTTCAGTAGCCTATCGTCAACCAGTTCGAGTGAAGAGGGAGTTACAGATGAGTCTCATGGGAACGCTGGCCAAGGTTGCCATCGGCGTTGCCGTCGCCAAAGGCGTGGGCAGCATGATCCAGAAAGCGGGAACCGGTGCGACCCCGGGAACGTCCGGCGGCAGTGGCCCGTTCGGCGGCAGCTATTCTCGAGGCAACAAAGGCAGCGGGCTCGAGGATGTCATGGGCGATCTGCTCGGCGGTCGCGCACCGCGCAGGTCGGGCGGCATGGCCCGCGCCGACACCGGCAATGGCAGTGTTCTCGGCGGTTCCGGGGGTGGGCTCGGCGATTTCCTCGAAGAGCTTGGGCAATATGCGCCGGGCGGCAGCGCGCCGACGGAGGCTCCGCGCGGCACCAGGGGCGGACTTGACGACCTTATCGGGAGCCTCGGCCAAGGCGGGGCGCAGAGTGGCGCTCCAGGCGGCGGTCTTGGCGATCTTCTCGGCGGACTTCTCGGCGGCCTCGCGGGGGGCGCGGCCGGTCGGGGTGGCAGCTTCGGCGAGATCCTCAACCAGTCCCT
>JBNKFC010000577.1:0-4275 GCA_050289105.1 Paracoccaceae bacterium
AGGACGACTACGAAACCGAGATGAGCTTTCTGGAATCGCCATCGCCGGCTCTGAAGTCGATGGATCGCGCGGGTCGGGTGATCTACGTCGGCAGCTTCTCGAAATCGCTCTTTCCGGGCTTGCGGATCGGCTACATCGTCGCACCATCGGAATTCATTCGTCAGGCGCGGGAACTGCGCACCATGATGCTGCGCCATGCGCCGGGTCACATGCAGAGGGTCACGGGATATTTCCTCGCGCTGGGACATTACGATGCCCACGTCGTACGGCTGCGGGATATCTTCAAACGTCGTCGGGAAGCTCTTGTCACGGCGCTTGAACCAACCGATTTCAAGATCATGGGGGCCGCTCGTCATGGCGGCTCCAGCCTATGGGTCGCAGGCCCGGATCATATCGACAGCCGCGACCTTGCCGCACTCCTCGCACCGCGCGGAGTGCTCATCGAGCCTGGCCATCCCTTCTTTGCGAACCCACCCGAAATCTGCAATCTCTTCCGGCTTGGATATTCTTCCATTGCCGAAGCCGACATTGCTAAGGGCGTACAGATCATGCAGGAAACGCTGTCCCTGTTCGGCAAATAGGCCTGATCTAGACGCCTGATCTTGCGTCTTTTGAATCGGGGGCAGGCCACGTTCGGGGTTCATGGCCAGAAGCTGATGGCTGCGCCGAGCGCGACAGCGGAGAAGAAGACCTTAGGACAGCGGTCACAACGGGTGGCAATCCTTCGCCATCCCATCAGTCCGCCGAACAGGATCTCAATCCTGTCGCGGCGTTTACAGCGGCGCTTGTCGTATCGGAAGGCTTCGCAGCGCAACTTCCGGCTGGGGATGCAGGGGCGTTCCGTTGGCTGTTCAACCCGCCCTTCGTTCGGCCGGTCAGACGCCAGCGCTGATCGCCGCCCCCCCTTTCGCCCGCAGGGTTTGGGCCATGCGGCGTAATTTCTGGTCGGGCGCGGCGATCTTGCCGACCTTCTCTTCGCCGCCTTCGGAGGCCAGCCCTTCCATCATCCCGGCGACAACCCTGGCAAACTTGCGGACATGACAACACTGATCGAGCGCTCCCATATCGTCATCGTCTACAACCGCGCCCCGGTGACGCGACACGCGCTCTCTTGAAAGGAAAGCGCTCGGAAATCCTTTCAGGATTTCGGCTCCCTCACCCGCCTGACCCCTTCGCCCGAACGAATTTCGCCCCGCCGGCGCGGTGCGTGATATCCGGCTCGGCACCGTCCACCAAAGCGCCCGGAATTCTCGACGCCGCACAGGCGATACCATCTCCGTCGGGGTCGTTCCGCTTGTGATAGCCAAGTTCCCCCTCGCGCATGTTGGACAGGCCGAAGAACGCGGCCGCCGGGCAGCCGCCCATGGCGATCAAGTGTACCAGCGCCTCGGTCGGGGGGTAGGGGCTCGTCCGGACATAGATCGAGAGGGCGACCGAAGTCGCGACAAGGGGGATCGCCGCGATCTTCAGGATCACCGACGACAGCGCATGCGCGACACCGCGCCTTCGCCCGCGCTTTGCCTCGCCGTTGAAGGTCCGGTACGTCATGGGCCACGGCTACCCCAGCAAGATGGCCGCAATATGGAGCGGGTGGTATCCGGGCCGCCGCGCCCGTCCGTGTAGATACGGAAAAACTACGTTTCCGCTACGGGCGCACTACGTGGGCAACAGCCCCGAAACGGGCCCTATACAGGTCGGCATCTTCACGCGCGCGCGGGGTTCACGGCAGGAATTTCTCCTGCCCGACTCGCCCCTGGGGTGATACCTTGCGCCCCGCAACCCTCAAGGAGTGACGCCCATGCGCGCGCTGCTGATCGCCCTTCCCCTCGTCCTCGCCACCCCCGCCCTCGCCGACGAGACCTCGGGCACAATCCTCGCCTTCGACCGGGCCGCGAAGGTCATCGTACTCGACGACAAGACGATCTGGCCAATCGGCGACAAGACCGAGGTCTCGGCCGACCTCATCGCCGGCGACAAGGTGACGATCCTCTATGTCGGCGGTGGCGACAGCGGCGTCGCCAGCATCACGAGCATCCTGCGCACCGACGGCTGAGACCCGCCGCCGCCCTGCGCTTGATTTCGGCCAATCCGCCACTCAGAGTGCGGCATATGGGGATCTTCGGCCGATTGACCATTCTTTGCCTCGCCGCCCTGCCGGCATGGGCAGACGCACCAACCGCGTGGAACCCCCGCGCGGGGGACCTCTGCCTTTTGCCGCCCTACCAGAGAACCACGACCGACGCGCAGCGCATGCTTCTCGGCCTCGTCTCCGACATCGAGGCGCTGGCCCCAGGCGACGACCCGCTTCTGGCCAACCTCCGCGCCCGCGGCACCGCGATCTGCGTCGAGGACCGCCCGAGCGTGGCGCGCGGAAGCTACGAGGTGGAAAGCAACCTGATCGAACTCCGCGCCGACCTCGACGAGGGCGCGAAGCTGCTGATCCTGATCCACGAACTGCGCCATCTCGACCAGTATGGGCGCGGATTCTGCCCGTCATCCGATTACGACATGGGCGAGATGACGCGGTTCACCTTCATGGTCGAGGCCGACGCGCAGGCGATCGCCACCTACTACGCGTGGCGGCTGGCGGAAGCCGGGAAGCCGAAGGCGTTCGAGGCGATGCGCGCCATGCCGGAATATGCCGATGTCGCCGCGAGTTTCGAGCGCGCAGTGGCAGAGGGGGCTGAACCCGAGATCGCCGTCGCGGCGGCCTTCGACCGCTGGTTCGACTCGCCCTGGCGGGTCGAGACCTACCGGCTTTCGGCCTGCAGCGCCTATCTTGACCGGCTTGACGCGACGAAACGGCTGCGAAGCTACGAGCTTCTGCCCCAGGACTATTTCGACACGCTCTGCAACCTGCCCGATGGTACGCCCTACCACTGCGAGGCGCCCGAATGACGGGGGCCGGGCGCGGCCGTCAGAAGACCTCTGCGACCTCGTACATCACCGGCTCGAAGCGCGAGCAGAGCTCGGCGATCCGCCGGTTCCTTTCGCGCATCTCCGGACTGCGCAGCATCGCCTGGAAATCCTTGCGGTCGCGCCATTGCGAATAGTTCGCGATCCGGGTCTGGGCGTCGTTCATATGGAGGCCTGCAGCGATGAAGCCGGGTTGGTGCCGGATGAACTGATCGTAGGCATCGCGGAGCGCATCCATCAGGTCCTGCGCCGTGCCGGGTGTCATCTCGAAGGTGGTGATCACGGTCTGACCGCTGAAGTCGCTGGAAATCTTCGGCATGGGCTGCCTCCGTTCAGGGCGCGTTCGGGTCAACTATCGCGCCCGGCTCGCCGGCTGTAAACCGCGATCAGAAATCGAAGAGCTCCGACAGAAAGCTTTCGCGCCGCTTCCTGCGCGGATGGCGGCGGTCGTCGTCATCATCGTCGTCGTCGCGGTGGCGTCGTTCCTCGCGCGGCGCGCGCGCCGGCTCGCTCAGCGCTACCGGCCGCTGTGCCTCGGCGGTGTTCCGGTCGATGATCTTGTCCAACTCGCCACGGTCGAGCCACACCCCCCGGCAGTTCGGGCAATAGTCGATCTCGACGCCGTTCCGGTCGGCCATAACGAGCGTGGTGTTGTCGACGGGGCATTTCATGTTCGGGGTCTCTCCGTATCAGAATGTCCCGACCGATATGGGGGCCCCGCGCGCCCGTGCAAGTCAATCGGCAAGCAGCCGCAGCACCTCGTCGGTCAGCGCCGCGACCTCGGTCGCCGCCGCGCCGCGCCCGGCCTCGGCTGCGCCGAGCCCCTGGCCCAGCGTCTCGGCATAGACGACCCGGTTGGCAAGCCGCGCCTCGGCCAGTCCGGCGCTGAGTTCGGAAGCAGCCCGCGCCACATCCTCGCCAAGCCGGGTCCCGGCCCGCGCCCGGTTCATCACCATCCAGGCGCGCTTGCGTTCCCGCGCGGCAAGGTCAAGCACGCCCTCCGTCGCCCAGAGGTCGACATGGGAGGAGGCGACCGGCACCAGCACCAGATCAGCTTCGCGCAAGGCGGGGCGCAGATCCGCATCGACTTTCGGCGGCGTATCAACGATCACCAGATCGGCAGTCTTCTTCAGCTTCTCACATTCGTAGGAGACGCCCCAGGCCGAGGAGGTCGAAAACTCCAGCCCCGCCTCACCGAGGCGCTCGCGCCGGGTCATGAACCAGCGCCCGAGCGAGCCCTGCGGATCGGTGTCGAGAATTGCGACGCTCAGCCCTCGCTTCAGGCAGGTGACGGCGAGGTTGACCGCCAGCGTCGTCTTGCCGGACCCACCCTTTTGCTGCACGACCGCGATGACCTTG
>JBNKFC010000578.1:0-9816 GCA_050289105.1 Paracoccaceae bacterium
GACCGATAGGCACCGTGGCGCATCTTCCAGAGCCGGTTGCGGTCCTCGGTCGACGTCGCCCAGTCGAAATGCGCGCCGCCCATCTCGGCCACGACCTCGCCGAAGCGCTGCGCGTCCTCGGCGGCCGAGGTCTCCGAGCCGTGGAATTCGACCATCAGGTGCGGATTTTCGGGCAGCGACGTGCCGTTTTGGGAATTGAAGATCGCCGCCGTCGACTCGTCCACGAATTCGATCCGGGCCATGGGGATACCCATCTGGATCGTCGCGATGACCGTCTGGACGGCAGCCTCGAAATCGTCGAAGGCGCAGACGGCGGCCGAGATCGCCTCGGGCTGGCCGTGGAGCCTCAGCGTCAGTTCGGTGATGATGCCGAGCGTGCCCTCGGAGCCGACGAAGAGCCCGGTGAGGTCGTAGCCCGCCGAGGATTTGCGCGCGCCGGACCCGGTGCGGATCACCCGTCCGTCGGCCAGCACGACCTCAAGCGCCATCACGTTGTCGCGCATCGTGCCGTAGCGGACGGCGGTCGTGCCGGAGGCGCGGGTGGCGGCCATGCCGCCGAGCGAGGCATTGGCGCCGGGGTCGATGGGAAACATCAGGCCGGTGGCGCGCAATTCGGTATTGAGGTCCTCGCGCGTCATACCGGGCTGGACGACGACCTGCATGTCCTCAGATCGGATGGCGAGGACACGGTTCATGCGGGAAAGGTCGAGCGAGATACCGCCCCGGATCGCCAGCGCATGACCTTCGAGCGAGGTGCCCGTGCCCCAGGCCGTGACCGGACAGCCATGCCGGTCGCAGACGGCCATGATCCGCGACACTTCCTCGGTGGTCTCGGGGAAGGCTACCGCATCCGGCAGGGCTTCGGGAAACCATGTCTCGTTCGTGCCATGGGCCCCGCGTTCGGGCTTGGACCGGGAGAGGCGATCTCCTAAGAAGGAAGCGAGTTCGGCAAGCGCCGGTTCGTGGGGCATGGCATCCTCGGAGGATCGGGCGCGGCGACCCTAGGCCAAGCGGGCGGCCTGGGAAAGCCCTGAGGAGGCAGGCCTGCGGAAAAGTGCCGGGTGACAGACGATACCCCGACAGCGATGCCGCGCGGATGGCGCCGGGCCCGGGCCGAGGTGGCGCGGGTTCTTGCCGTGATGCGCGCGAAGGGGCCGAGCCAGGTGCAATTCTGGTTCATCGCGCTTGCAATCGGTGTCGCCGCCGGATTTGCCGCGCTGGTCTTCCGCAAGGGGATTTCGACGCTCCAGACCTTTCTCTACGGCAGCGACGATCTGAGGCTCGCGTCGGTCGCAGGGGAATTGCCCTGGTGGTGGGTGTTGCCGGTGCCAATTGCGGGCGGGTTGGTCGTCGGACTGATCCTCCACCGTTTCACCCCGGACGGCCGTGTCCGGGCGGTCGCCGACGTGATCGAGGGGGCGGCGATGCAAGAGGGCCGGGTCGAGGTCCGGGCGGGTCTTGCCTCGGCCACCGCCTCGCTGATCACGCTTGGCTCGGGCGGGTCGTCTGGGCGGGAGGGGCCGGTCGTGCACCTCGCGGCGGTGATCGCGACCTTCGTGTCGAACCGGATCAACGCGAGCGGCATCACCGGGCGCGATCTTCTCGGCTGTGCGGTGGCCGCCGCCGTCTCGGCCAGTTTCAATGCGCCCATCGCCGGCGCGATCTTCGCGCTCGAAGTGGTTCTGCGGCATTTCGCGGTGCACGCCTTCGGTCCCATAGCGATCGCCGCGGTCGCGGGCACGGTGATTAACCGGCTCGAATTCGGCGGGGTGACGGAGTTCATGCTGCCACTCGAAGGCGGTGTTGCGTTCTACGTCGAATTGCCGGCCTTCCTGCTCCTCGGTCTCGTCTCCGGCCTTGTCGCGGCGGCGCTGATGCGCGCTGTCATCTTCGCCGAGGATGTCGGCAACCGGGTACAGGCGGCGACCGGAATCCCGCGCTGGCTGCGGCCGGCGCTTGCGGGTGCGCTGCTCGGGGCCATCGCGATCAAGTTCCCGCATATCATTGGCGTCGGGTATGAGACCACGTCGATGGCTTTGACCGGGCAGATCGGGCTCGGGCTCGCGGTCCTTTACGCGGTCGTCAAGGTGGTGGCGGTTGCGGTGACGATGGGCGGACGGATGGGGGGCGGGATGTTCTCGCCTGCGCTCGTCGTCGGATCGCTGACCGGGCTTGCCTTCGGACTGATCGCGACCGGGGTGCTGCCAGAGGTTTCGGGCGCCGAGACTGTCTATGCGCTCGCCGGAATGGGAGCGGTCGCGGCGGCGGTTCTCGGCGCACCGATCTCGACGACGCTCATCGTCTTCGAACTGACGGGCGACTGGGAGACCGGGCTGGCGGTTATGACGGCGGTGTCGCTCTCCACCGCGCTCGCCTCGCGCCTCGTCGACCGGTCCTTCTTCCTCACCCAGCTCGAACGGCGCGGCATCCACCTTGCCGCCGGGCCTCAGGCCTATCTAGGCGAAACGATCCGGCTTTCCGCGATCCTGAGGCCGCAAGACCACCGCCGGGCGGCGCCGGAGGAAGCCTGCCGCGAGATGATTGCTGAGGGCACGGTCCTGGGAGAGACACAGATGCTGGAAACTGCGCTTCGGACCTTCGAGCGAACCGGGGCGGACTTCATCCCGGTGACGCGGCCCGGCCCCGATGGCGGCGAACCAGAGCTGATCGGTGCGGTCTTCCTGACCGATGCGCTTCGGGCTTATGCCAAGGCACTGGCCGAGACTGCGGCGGAGGAGCATAGCTGATCCATATGCTCGAGGGCGCAAGGTGGGTTTCAACCCATGTTACCGGCGCGTGTCAGACCCGCTCGACCGTCGCCTTTTCGGGATAGAGGGCGAGGTGGCCAGCAATCGCCACCACGCCGTGTTTCGGCGTCTCGTAGCTCCACGCCGCGTCATGGATCGGACCGCTTTCCGTGACGATGGTGAAAGGCGTGCCTCGCCTTTATGCGGGCTGGTCGTCACCCTGTAGCTGGCATCGAGGAAGGCGATCGCGATATCGGCGTACGGGCCGTCGATGACGGCGTGGCAGTCGCCCTCGATGCGCTCAAGTTCACGGGCCGACTCGCCGATCACCGCACCACCCAAGTGCCCCGGCCTCGCGGATGGGGATATGGTCCGCCATGCCATACCTCCCGGTTGGCGCAACGGGGGGCGCAGCATCGCCGCATGATCTTTCCAGACTCTGTCAGACCGGTGCCGTCGCCGCTGCGAGCCAGTCGCGCGCTGATGCCGAGACGCGGGGCGCGAGGAGGGTTGCGGTCTCGGCGTGATAGGCGTTGAGCCATGCCCGCTCGGCCTCGGTCAAGACCGTTGCGTCGATCAGTCGCCGGTCGATGGGCACCCAGGTCAGGGTGCGGAAGCGCAGCATCTTTCGCTGTTCGTCGCCGCCAGGAAGCGCCGGGGCATCTTCCACGAGCACCAGGTTCTCGATCCGGATGCCGAAGGCGCCCTCGCGGTAGTAGCCAGGCTCGTTGGACAGGATCATCCCGGCCTCGAACGGGACATCACCGGTGCGAGCAAGGCGCTGCGGGCCCTCGTGGACCGACAGGTAGCATCCCACCCCATGCCCGGTGCCATGGTCGAAATCCTGCCCCGCGAGCCAGAGATTGTAGCGCGCGATCGAATCGAGATGGGCGCCGGCAATTCCCTTCGGCCAGCGCAGGCGGGAAATCGCGATCATGCCCTGCAGGACGCGAGTGAAGGCGGACTTCGCCTCGGTATCGACGGGGCCGATCGCGATGGTGCGGGTGATGTCGGTCGTGCCGTCGACATATTGCCCGCCAGAATCGACCACCACGATCTCGCCCTGGTGGAGCGGCCGGTTCGTCTCTTCCGTCACCCGGTAATGCATGATCGCGCCATTTGGCCCGGTGCCGCAGATCGTCTCGAAGCTGATCTCTTTCAGGGCGTTCGTCGCGCGCCGGAACCCTTCGAGCGCGCGGACGACGTCGATCTCCGTCAGCGCCCCCTTCGGCGCCTCGGCATCGAACCAGGCGAGGAATTCGACCATCGCCGCGCCGTCCCTGAGATGAGCGTTCTCCATCCCGGCGATCTCTGCCGCGTTCTTGCGCGCCTTCGGCAAAAGGCAGGGATCGGCGCCCCACGCGATCTCGATCCCGGCCTCTTCCAGTTCCAGGGCAACCTGCAACGGCGCTGTTGCGCGGTCGATGCGCACCGGGCCGGCAAGGGTCCTTAACGCGGGCGCGAGGGCCGCGGGGGGGCGCAAGGTGACATCGGGGCCAAGATGGGCGCGGACCTCGTCCGACAGCTTTTCCGGCGCGATGAAGAGTGTCATCCGGCCAGAGGAATGCAGGATCCCGAAAGCCTGCACGACCGGGTTCCGCTCGATATCCGAACCGCGGATGTTGAGAAGCCAGGAGATCGAATCCGGCAGCGTCAGCACCGCCGCGTCCTGCCCGGCCGCCGCCAGTTCGGCGCCGAGCCTCGCGCGCTTGGACTCCGCCGACTCGCCGGCCAGATCGAGCGGTTGGACCGCCACCGGCCCAAGCGGAGCATGCGGTCGGTCGGTCCAGATATTGTCGACGAAATTGTCTGTTCCGCAGAGGATTATGCCGGATCCTTCGAGCGAGACTTCAAGTTCGGCAATGTCCTTCTTTGTGTGTAGCCAGGGGTCGAAACCGATCCGCCCGCCCTTCGGCAGATGTTCCTTCAGCCAGGGCCCGGGCTTCACATCGGGCCAGGGGACGGGGGTGAAATGGGCAAGGTCCACCTGCGCCTTGACCTGCGTCCGGTAGCGGCCATCGATGAAGACGCCCGCGACGTCGGGCAGCACGATGCAGAACCCGGCCGAGCCGGTGAACCCGGTCAGCCAGCCGAGCCGGGCATCGGCGGGCGCCACATACTCACCCTGATGGGCGTCGGCGCGCGGCACGATGAAACCATCGAGACCTGCCGCCGCCAGCGCCTTGCGCAGGGCGGCCAGACGCGGCGGGCCTTGTTCGGGGCGGGCAGTCGTCTCGAAGCTCTGGAACATGCCGGGTCTCACCTTTGCCGGCGGCCGGAAATGCCGCCGCCCGACCGGTTTATCCGAGCAAGACCGAGCGGGTAAATCGATTTTCGGCAAGGGCCCGCGCCGCCGTGGCGGGCGGCGCGGGCGAGGATCAGTTCGACGCGTGGTCGGCATGTCCCATGTGGTGGGTACAAGATGCCATCGGGTTGAACGAGGCGAAGACGCCGCTCGGGTTGTCGCGATGCACCCAGACGTGGCGATCGTAGTGCGGAGCGAAGTTGTGTGCCTCGTCGAGGTCGGTTGAAGGATCATCCATCATCAGATCGAAAGGCACCCCGTGGAAGCTTGGGGGCTCGCTGTTCCCAGCAGCCTCCCACGCCGCCTTGAAGACAAGGTTCTCGACGCCGATCAGGGTGAGTGATCCGTCTTCCTGGGGTTCGTAGAGCAGGACCGCAGGCTTGAGGAAGTCGGTGTGTGTACCGATGCCGTCCACGCGCGGGTTCGGCGGGGCGGTTATCCCCAGCAGGTCGGGGCGGAAATAGTGGATACCCATCGCGCCGTCGGCCTCGGGCCTGCCCATCATCGTCGCCACCTCGCAGTGATCGCTGGGGTCGCGGATAAAACCTTCGGCCAGTGCCACGTTCACGTCGGCATAGCGGAGCGTCGCGTCCCGCACCTCGTCGAGCGTGGGCTCACCCGGTGCGGGGGCGGTCGTGGTTCCGCCATGTGCGGCGAAGGCGGCGAGCGCGGCGACAGCCACGCTCATCCAAACTGTCTTGTTTCTGTGCATTCTCTCTCTCCTATGAAAGCCAGGTCAATTTACCCTGTACGGAGCAAGCAATCGGAATGGCGCGAAGGACCCGCGGGTCGTCGCAACGGCACCGCCGGGGGCAAGATACCACGAAAGTAATCGGAACAGGTTCTGCAATTCATTTCTTGCCCGAGTCGCGTTCGAATTGGCTGCACTTGGATGTGTATCCAAATATAAAACCTTGTCAACAATGAATGCACATGGTAGTGCATTGAAAATGAAATGACGAAACTGACATGACACGGATCTACACCCAGAAAAAGCGGGCCGAGCAGCAGGCCGAGACGCGAAAACGGATCGTTGAAGCGGCGGTGGACCTGCATGCAACCGTCGGCCCCGCCCAGACGACGGTGACAATGATCGCCGAGCGGGCAGGTGTGCAGCGGCACACGTTCTACAAGCACTTTCCCGACGAACGCAGCCTTTTGATGGCTTGCTCTGGCCACGCGATGGACCTCGACCCGCTACCGGACGCGGAGCCTTGGGCTGCGTTCAACGACAACGGGGCGCGGCTGCGGACGGCGTTGGCGGAACTTTACGACTGGTATGCGCGGAACGCCGAACTCACAGCCTGCGTCACAAGGGACGCCCAGCATCACACGCTTACGCGCGAGGTGACGGAGCTGCGAATTGGGCCCACGATGGCAACCTATGCCGACGTCTTGGGGCGCGGACTTGGGCCGCTCGGGCGCGCCGCTCTGCACCTCGCGCTTGCCTTCGCCACATGGTTTGCGCTCGTCCGCGAGGCGCGGCTTACCCAAGCCGATGCGGTCACCGTCATGGTCCGCGCAGTGCTCGCGGCGGACGGTTCGCCGCAGGACACCTGACCGATCTCAACTCGCCTTCTTCATCCCCATCACCCGCGCCCTCGCGCGGGGATCGCTGTCGAATAGGCTTGCAAGCTGTTCGGTCATTGCGCCAGCGAGCTGCTCCACATCGGTGATGGTCACGGCGCGCTGGTAGTAGCGGGTCACGTCGTGACCGATGCCGATCGCGATCAGTTCGACGATCTTGCGTCTCTCCACCATCGCGATCACATCGCGCAGGTGTTTTTCCAAATAATTCGCGGGGTTGACGGATAAAGTTGAGTCGTCCACCGGCGCGCCGTCGGAAATCACCATCAGTATCTTGCGCTGTTCCGGCCGGCTTGCCATGCGGCGATGCGCCCATTCCAGGGCTTCGCCGTCGATGTTTTCCTTCAGCAGGCCCTCTTTCATCATCAGCCCGAGATTGGACCGCACCCGCCGCCACGGCGCGTCCGCGCCCTTGTAGATGATGTGGCGCAGGTCGTTGAGCCGCCCCGGCTGCTGTGGCCGGCCCTCGGCCAGCCAGCGCTCCCGGCTCTGGCCGCCCTTCCAGGCGCGGGTGGTGAAGCCGAGGATCTCGACCTTGACCTGGCAGCGTTCCAGCGTCCGCGCCAGCACGTCGGCGCAAATCGCGGCGATGGAGATCGGCCGGCCGCGCATGGAGCCGGAATTGTCGAGAAGGAGCGTCACGCAGGTGTCGCGGAACTCGGTGTCCTTCTCGATCTTGAAGCTCAGGGGCGTCGTCGGATTCGCCACGACGCGCGCGAGGCGTCCGGCATCGAGGATGCCTTCCTCCAGGTCGAACTCCCAAGAGCGGTTCTGCTGCGCCTGCAAGCGCCGCTGAAGCTTGTTGGCGAGCCGTGAGACGGCCCCCTTCAGGGGTTCCAGCTGCTGGTCCAGATAGGCGCGCAGCCGTTCGAGCTCGGCCGGTTCGGCCAGATCTTCCGCCTTGATTTCCTCATCGAAATCAGTGGTGTATACGGCGTAGTTCGGATCGGCGTCGGAATGCGGGGCGGGTGGTGGCGGCTCCAGCGGGGCCTCACCCTCGGGCAGCTCCGCTTCCTCGCCTTCCTCCATGTCGGCCATTTCTTCCATCGAGACCTGGGCCTGCGATGTGTCGTCCTGCTCGTCCTGGGACCGGTCGGGCGAGGCGTCGGCTTCCTCGGATTGATCCTGACCTTCCTCGCTATCGGGGCTTTCCTGGTCTTCCTCGCTCTGGGCCTCGTCGCCCTCGCTCTCGTCTTCCATGTCCGGATCGTCGCCGAGCTGGTCGCCGTAGCCGAGATCCTTGATCACCTGACGGGCGAGGCGGGCGAAGGCGGCCTGATCGGCGAGCACGTCCTTCACGTGGTCGAGCGTTCCGCCTGCCTGTTCCTCGATGAACGGGCGCCAGAGTTCCATGACGTTCTGCGCGCCACCGGGCATCTGCCGGCCGGTCGCGAGGTGGCGGACGAGATAGCCCGCGGCCTGGGCGAGCGGCGCATCCTGCGCCGCCCGGATCTGGCCGTAGCCCCGCCGCTCCGCCTCGGCGCCGATCTTGGCGTCGATATTGCCAAGAGTGCCGGGCATGTCGCGGGCGCCGACGGCCTCGCAGCGCGCCGTCTCCATCGCTTCGTAGAGGTCGCGCGCCATCTGGCCCGTGGGCGCGTATTTCTGCGCGACCTTGGCGTCGTGGAAACGGTGGCGGAGTGCAAAGGCGTCCGCCGTCCCCCGCGCGATCAACACCTCGTCCCGCGTCATCCGGCGCGAGACCTGCGGCAGCCGCATCGTGTCCGCGGTCATGCCCGGCGGATCGACGGAATAGGACACCGTCAATTCCGGGTCGTCGGCCATCGTCTTTGTGGCTTCGGCGAGGGCCTTCTTAAACGGATCGGCGGGGTTGTCTGAGGTCTTGTTCATGGCGCGAACATGGCACCGAGACCGGGGCGCGGCAAGGGCCGTTTCATCGTAATGGCACGCAGGATCCGGCCGCTTCGAAAGTGTGCGTGCGCTTGCGCACAAGAGCCATGCGGCAACGCGGAGTTGAGCGCCGGAGGCAAGCGGCCATGTTGTGGGTCACGTCAATCATTCGAGTGTCCAAGAGGAAAAGGTCCATGTCCAAACCCAAGATCGCCATCATCACCGGTTCGACCCGCAAGGTCCGGTTCGCCGACATTCCCACCGCCTGGATCAAGGCCCAGGCCGAGGCGCGGGACGACATGGACGTCGAGGTCGTCGATCTTCGCGATTACCCGATGCCCTTCTTCGACGAGGCCGCCTCCAACGCCTGGGCGCCGACTCAGGACCCGGTGGCGCAGAAGTGGCAGAAGAAGCTGGCCGAGTTCGACGGCTACATCTTTGTCGTTGCGGAATACAACCGTTCGGTTACCGGCGTTCTGAAGAATGCGCTGGATCAGGCCTATGTCGAATGGGGCCGCAAGCCCTTTGGCGCTGTGGCCTACGGGTCGATGGGCGGCACCTCGGCGCTGGCGCATCTGCGGATGATCGGGGTGGAGCTTCAGATGGTCCCCGTGCGCAACTCCGTCCATATCGGCGGCAGCGACTTCTTCAAGGTTCATCCGGGATTCGGCGGCTCGGGCGATATGGGCGATATCTCGAAGACGATCGAGCCCTCGGCCAAGGCCATGATGGATGACGTCGTCTGGTGGGCCAAGGCCACGATGGCCGCGAAAGCCTGAACGGATCGCCGGGGCCGTTGCGCGGCCCCGGCGCGCTCTTATTTGAACACGTTGGAGGGGGGGCGGAAAGGTCCGTCACCCCATCGCGGCCGCGTCTTCAAGACTGCGCCGCCCGGTCGCGAGATCGGCCAACACCGCGACATGCACGTCCAGCGCGTCGATCACCCTGTAGCCGGGGTCTTGGCCGTCAAAGGCGAGGTTGAGGTCGGTGCCGGCGAGCACCACCGCCTCGGCCCCCTGTTCGGCGACCATCCGCCGCCCGGCATCGAGGAAGAGTGTGCGTTGGGCTTCGGTGCAGTGACCGGCCACGGCCATGTCCTGGTAGCTCTGCCCCAGCGTCTCGATCTCATCGTCAAGCGCAACCGCCTCGGTCTTGCGAAGCTGGCCGTAAAGCCGGGTGCGCATGACCACTCGGGTGCCGAGAAGGCCGACGCGGCGGATGCCTTCGGACGCGAAGAAATCGTCGAGGGGGGCCACAGCCGAGACGAGGGGCAGGGGCGAACGCGTCACCGTCTCGTCAAAGCAGAAATGCCCGCCGAGGGAGGTG
>JBNKFC010000579.1:0-14905 GCA_050289105.1 Paracoccaceae bacterium
TGGCGGAGGCAGAGGCGGCCCTGGGGCCGATCGACATCCTCGTCAACAATGCCGGGATGGTTCAGACCGGCATCGACAGTCCGGGCCGGCGCTTCGCCGAGCTCAGCGACGCCGACTGGTCCTACGGCCTCGACATCAACCTCACCTCGGCGTTCCGCCTGACCCGCGCCGTGCTGCCAGGCATGTGCGCGCGCCGCTACGGGCGCATCGTGAACATGTCCTCGGTCACCGGCCCGGTGGTCGGGATCGCGACGAGCAGCGTCTACGCCTCGGCCAAGGCGGGGTTGCTGGGGATGACGCGGGCCTTGGCGCTCGATGTCGGCCCGGAGGGAGTGACGGTCAACTGCGTAGGTCCCGGCTGGATCGCGACGGGATCGTCGAGCGAGGACGAGATCGTCGCCGGGCGGCATACGCCGGTGGGGCGTCCGGGCCGTCCGGAGGAGGTGGCGCACGCGGTCCTCTTCCTTGCGGCGGAGGAGGCGAGCTATGTCACCGGGCAGCTGATCGTGGTGGATGGTGGCAATACCGTCCAGGAATACAAGGTCGCCCTGTAATCAACTGATCTAAAAAGAAAACCCGCCGGAGGCGGGTTTGCCTCCGGCGGGAGTATTTGCTCCAAGAAGAAATCAGCCGCGCAGGATCGAGCGGCCGGCATATTCTGCCGTCGCGCCGAGCATCTCCTCGATACGGATGAGCTGGTTGTATTTTGCCAGCCGGTCGGAGCGGGCGAGCGACCCGGTCTTGATCTGACCGCAGTTGGTGGCGACGGCGAGGTCGGCAATCGTCGCGTCCTCGGTCTCGCCCGAGCGGTGGCTCATGACCGAGGTGTAGCGCGCGCGGTCGGCCATGCGGACGGCGTCCAGCGTCTCAGTCAGCGTGCCGATCTGGTTGACCTTGACGAGGAGCGAGTTGGCGCAGCCCTTCGCGATGCCGTCGGCGAGCCGGGCGGGGTTGGTGACGAAGAGGTCGTCGCCGACAAGCTGGCACTTGGCGCCAAGGACGTCGGTCAGGTGCTTCCAGCCGTCCCAGTCATCCTCGGCGCAGCCGTCCTCGATCGAGATGATCGGGTAGTCCTTCACGAGGGCCGCGAGGTAGTCGACGTTCTCTTCAGGGGAGAGCGTTTTCCCTTCCCCTGAAAGCACATATTTGCCGTTCTTGAAGTATTCCGTCGAGGCGCAGTCGAGCGCGAGGCAGATATCCTCGCCGGGCGTGTACCCGGCCTTTTCGATCGATTTCAGGATGAAGTCGAGCGCGTCGCGGGTCGACGACAGGTTGGGCGCGAAACCACCCTCATCGCCGACGCCCGTCGCGAGCCCGGCCGCCGAAAGCTCCTTCTTCAGCGTATGGAAGACCTCAGAGCCCATCTGCACCGCGCCGCGGATATCGGGGGCGGCGACCGGCATGATCATGAATTCCTGGATGTCGATCGGGTTGTCGGCATGTTCGCCGCCATTGATGATGTTCATCATCGGTACCGGCAGGATCCGGGCATTGGTGCCGCCGACATAGCGGTAAAGCGGCTGGGTGGTGAAGTCGGCCGCGGCCTTGGCGACGGCGAGCGAGACGCCGAGGATCGCATTGGCGCCGAGCCGGCCCTTGTTCGGCGTGCCGTCGAGCTCGATCATCAGCCGGTCGATCTCGACCTGTTCAGTCGCGTCCTCGCCCACGATGGTCTCGGCGATCTCGCCGTTGACGGCGGCAACCGCTTCGAGAACGCCCTTGCCCATGTAGCGCGTCTTGTCGCCGTCGCGCTTCTCGACCGCCTCGTGTGCGCCGGTGGAGGCGCCGGAGGGGACCGCCGCGCGGCCCATCGTTCCGTCTTCGAGGATCACGTCCACCTCGACGGTGGGATTGCCGCGGCTGTCGAGAATCTCGCGGGCATGGATGTCGATGATCGTGCTCATGGGTCGCGTCCTTTCGGCGGAAATGACTGTTTGGCCGGTCTTTACGCCGGGTCGGGCCGAAGGGGAAGAATTATTCGGCCGGAGTCGGTGTTAGCGCTATCTTCCGTTCCCGGAGGTAGGTGTAGAAGGCCGCGGCGATGATCACGCCGGCGCCGGTCAGGGTCAGCGCGTCGGGCCGTTCGGCGAAGACGAGCATCCCGATGCTGAGCGAAAAGACCAGCCGGGAATAACGGAACGGCATGAGCGCCGACGCATCCGCCCCGCGCATCGCGGCGACGATGGCATAATAGCCGGTGGTGGCGGCGACGATGGCAAAGCCGAGCCGGACGAGATCGACGGATTCGGGCCGCATTGGGGCCGGTCCGACGGCGAGCAGCACGAGGCCCGCGAGCGTTGCCGCGGCAAATCCGTGGAACGCGACGGCGACCGAGGGGACGACAGCCGGAACCCGCCGCGTCACGAGATCGCGGAGCGCGATGGTGGCGACGCTGACGAGGACGAAAACGGTTTCCGGGCGAAAGCCCTCCATCCCCGGCCGGATGATGATCAGGACGCCGAGGAAGCCCACGACGACAGCCGTCCAGCGCCGCCATCCCACCCGTTCGCCCATGAAGATCGCCGCCCCCGCCGTCACCGCGAGCGGGGTCGCCTGAAAGACGGCGGCAACGGTCGACAGGGGGATGAGCGACAGGGCGGTGACGAAGCTGACGGCGGAAATGGCCTCCGCGCCGGTCCGCCAGAGCACCTGCTTCTCCTTCAGCGCCCGCACGATCCAGGCGCGTCCTCCGGGGCCGGCGGCGACGAAGAACACCACCATCCCGCCAAGTCCGACCGATGCCAGCGTCTGGCCGACCGGCATCGTCGCGGTCATCAGCTTGACCAGCGCGTCCTCGATCGCGAAGGCGGCCATGGCGAAGAGGACAAGAAGGATGCCGCGCAGGTTCTGCAACGCGGTTCAGCCCTTTTGATCGGGTTTTGCGGGCACGCCGAAAAGCTCCAGCCGGTGCCCTTTCAGCCGATACCCCAGCCGCCGGGCGATCTTTTCCTGCAGCGCCTCGATCTCCTCGTCGACGAACTCGATCACCGCTCCGGTCGTGAGGTCGATGAGGTGGTCGTGATGCGCCCGTTCGGCATCTTCGTAGCGCGCGCGGCCATCTCCGAATTCGAGCTTTTCGAGAATGCCCGCCTCGTCGAAGAGACGAAGCGTCCGGTAGACCGTGGCAAGCGAGATCTTCGGGTCGATGGCGCAGGCCCTGGCATAGAGGATCTCGGCATCGGGATGGTCGTCGCTTTCCTCCAGCACCTGCGCGATGACCCGGCGCTGTTCGGTCATCCGCAGCCCCTTGGTCTCGCAGCGTTCGATGATGGTCTGACGCATTCCCGGACCCACCTTTCCGCTGCGCGGTTTACGGGAAATCGCGTAGGGGGTGAAGCGCAAAACGCCCCGCCTTGGCCGGGGTCGGGCCTCGGACACGTGCCGGATGGCGGGCGGTCTGCGGGGGCGGGATCGACGGGAGCGTCATCGAAAGGTCGGAAAGGGACGCGACACGGACGCGTCCCGTCCCGGACCATCGGCCTCGCCTGACCGGAGAGGGGCCGCCTCGCTCATGGCCTTCGGTTCGTGATGGGCAGCGCAGGGAGGCACGACATGGACGAACCCCACCACCGCCGCGGCCGGGCGGCCCGCCGATCCGCCGCGCCCGCCCGCGTGGTGAACTACCGTCATCTCCGCCACCCTTTCGCGCCGCAGAAGGTCATCAGCGACGATGCCGTCGCGGCGATCCACGACATGGCGTTGAAAGTGCTGGAGGAGCTTGGCCTGAAGATCCTCCTGCCCGAGGCGCGGGCCCTTTTCGCGGCGGGTGGAGCGTTGGTGGACGAAGGCACCGAGATGGTCCGCATCGGGCGCGACATGGTCGCAGCGGCGCTGGCGACCGCGCCGAAATCGATCCGGATGCGGGCGCCCAATCCAGACCGCGAACAGGATTACGAGGACGGCGCGTTGATCTTCGGGCCGTCTGGCGGCTGTCCGAACGCGACGGATGCGGTGCGCGGTCGCCGCCCCGGATCGCTGCAAAGCTTCGAAGAGGCGCTGAAACTCCAGCAGAGCTTCGACGTCATCCACAAGCTCGGCCCCTCGGCCGAGCCGCAGGACGTCTCGACGGCGCTGCGCCACTACGCGATGATGCGCTCGCAGCTCACGCTCGGCGACAAGCCGCTGTTCGTCTATGCGCGCGGACGCCGGCAGGTCGCAGACAGTTTCGAGATGATCCGGCTTTCGCTCGGTCTTTCGGACGACGCGTTCCTTGGCGGGGCCTGGTGCAGCACGGTCATCAACACGAACTCGCCACGCCAGATCGACAAGCCGATGGCGGAAGGGATCATCGACTTTGCCCGCGCGGGCCAGATGACGATCCTCACCCCGTTCTGCCTTGCCGGAGCCATGGCGCCCGTCACGGTCGAGGGCGCGCTTGTCCTGCAACACGCCGAATGCCTTGCCGGGATCACGCTGGCCCAACTCGCCCGCGCCGGCGCGCCCGTCAGCTATGGCGGCTTTTCCTCGAACGTCGACATGAAGTCCGGCGCGCCCGCCTTCGGCACGCCTACCCATATCCGCATGTCGATCGGCACCGGCCAGCTTGCGCGCCATGTCGGCCTGCCATGGCGCTCGGCGGCGGGCTCCGCCTCGAACACCGCCGACATGCAGGCCGCCGGAGAGAACCACATGGGGCTCTGGGCCAACCTCATGTCGAACGCGACCTTCATCGTCCATTCCGCCGGCTGGCTCGAAGGCGGGCTGAGCTTCGGTTACGAGAAGTTCATCAACGACATCGAGTCGCTCCAGATCCTCGCCGAGATCTGCCAGCCCCTGGCGTCGCCCCCGGACGACCTTGCATGGGACGCGCTGCAGGACGTCCAACCCGGCGGACATTTCTTCGCGACCCAGCACACGATGGACCGTTTCGACCGCGCCTTCTATGCGCCGCTCGTCGCGGACCTGACGAATTTCGGGACGTGGGAGGCGGCGGGCGCGAAGACGTCCACGGAACGGGCCACAGCGATCTGGCAGGAGGTTCTGGCCACGTTCGTGCCGCCGGCGGGCGCTGACGAGCGCGGCGAGCGGATTGCCCGCTTCATCGCCGACCGCACGGCGGAGGGCGGGGCGCCGCCGTCGGACTGAGCGGCGCGAGGGGATCGGTTTCCGCCCCTTGACTTTCGCGGCCTCCTGCCCGATAAGCCCGCATCCCGGCGGGTCTCTGGCTCGACCGGGATTGTCAATTTGGAAATGTCGTCCCGAGAGGGGCGCGCTGTCCGAGGCGGGGGAACCCCGAAACGCCGGAATATCCGGGGCCACAGGGCGCGGCTAGAATGAAGGAAAGACCCATGTTCGCGGTCCTCAAGACCGGTGGCAAGCAGTACAAGGTTCAGGCGGGCGACGTGCTCCGCGTGGAACTGATCGCGGCCGCCGCTGGTGACAAAGTCCAGTTCAACGAGATTCTGATGCTCGGCGGCGACAAGCCCGTGCTCGGCGCCCCGATGGTCAAAGGTGCCGCCGTCCAGGCCAAAGTCATCGACGACATCAAGGCCGACAAGGTCATCACCTACCACAAGCGCCGCCGGAAGCATTCGTCGCAGCGTACCCGTGGCCACCGCCAGAAGCTGACGCTTCTGCGCGTCACCGACATCCTCGCCTCCGGCGCGGAAAAGTCGGGCGTGAAGGAAGCCATCGGCACCCACGCCGCCCGCGTCGCGGCGCACAACACGGCGCCGGCCGCTGAGAAGAAGGCCGAAAAAGCGGAGAAGAAAGCCGCCCCGGCGAAGAAAGCGGCACCGGCCAAGAAGGCCGCCGCGAAGACGAAGGAGTAAGACCCCATGGCACACAAAAAAGCAGGCGGCTCTTCCCGCAACGGCCGCGACTCGGCTGGCCGTCGTCTCGGCGTGAAACTCTTCGGTGGCCAGTCGGCGCAGCCCGGCTCCATCATCGTGCGTCAGCGCGGCACCACCTGGTGGCCGGGCGAGGGCGTCGGCATGGGTCGCGACCACACGATCTTCGCGACGTCCGAAGGCCGCGTGACCTTCCGAAAGGGCCTCAAGGGCCGCACCTTCATTTCGGTCCTCCCGGCGGCGGAGGCAGCCGAGTAAGCCGAACCTTTACAATCTGGTTGTAAGTAGGGGGATCGGTCGAAAGGCCGGTCCCCTTAGTTCATCCCGCGACAGGAGTTTGCCACCAATGGCGTTTGGCCGGTCCATTGCCAGCACGATCAAGACAAGCGTGATCGCGATGCGGTTGATCCGGCCATTCTCGCGCCCCATTTCGGGTGTATCGGACAGAGCGGCGTCCAATGGTCCGGGAGGGGCCGGGCGCCATGTTGCGAGTTACCGAGGGAAGTGCGGCCGGTAGGGCGGCCGCGCTTCTCCCCATGCGTTTCGGAGGAGGGAAGGCATGATCCAGGAACCTATCGTCGTTCAGCCCGCACTCGCGGCTGAGCGGTTCACCTTGCGTCCGCTGCGGCGGTCCGATGCGGGTCTGATCGCCATGTACACGGCAGACCGCCGGCTCGCCGAAGGGACCCGGGCGATTCCCCATCCTCTGCCGCCCGGCGCCACCGAAGCATTCATCGCGCGGTCGCTGGCGGAAAAGCGGAACGAGGATGTGTGGGTGATGGACGGGTCCGAGCGCGGCCATGCCGAGGTCCTCGGCCTTGTCAGCCTCACACGGATGGAGCGCGACCAGAGCGAGATCAAGTATTGGGTCGCGCCCGCCTTCTGGAACACCGGCTACGCGTCCGAGGCCGTCGCGGCCATCGTCGCCGCGAACCCGCACAAATCGCGTACCCTCTTCGCCGAGGTCTTCAAGGACAACCCAGGCTCCGCCCGGGTCCTGACGAATACCGGCTTCGACTATCTCGGCGATGCCGAGGCCTATTCGGTCGCGCGCGGGGCCACGGTTCCGACCTGGACCTATCTGCGCAAGATGGGGTGAGGCGGGGCCGGACGACACGCTGAACCGGCCGGCGTAACGGGACGGAGGGGACCTTCGTCCCGGAGCGCAAAGGGCCGCGCCCGATCTTGGGAGGGCGCTTGGACCCGGTCGGGTGAGGCACTTTATGGTGCCACATCTCTCCACCGGATTTCATCCGACTGACGTAGCAACGCGCCCTCCCGGGGGGAGGGTCGGGCGCGGCCCGGGCTGGTCGCCCGCGCCAGACTTGTGGCTAGCACCGTGCGATATCGGCCACGAGCGCAATTGCGGCCTTCGACCGTCATTCCCGTTTCACCGACACCCCCGAACGCCCGCGCGAACCCGTTGCGCGATCCCGCCGTCGGGCGCGCGGTCTGTAGCTACGGAAAACCTACGCGAAACTTACACCATTCCGACGCGAACCCGACGCCAGTTGCGCGCCACCCTTGCGAAATCGTCCCGCCCCGGCTATCGCCACACGATCCCAACGAAAGCCCCGCCATGAAATTCCTCGACCTAGCCAAAGTCTACATCCGCTCCGGTGGCGGCGGCGCCGGTTGCGTGTCGTTCCGGCGCGAGAAGTTCATCGAGTTCGGCGGGCCCGACGGCGGCGACGGCGGCAATGGCGGCTCGGTCTGGGCCGAGGCGGTGGAGGGGCTGAACACGCTGATCGACTTCCGCTACCAGCAGCATTTCTTCGCCAAGAGCGGCCAGCCCGGAATGGGCAGTCAGCGGACCGGGAAATCCGGGGACGACATCGTCCTGAAAGTTCCGGTCGGAACGGAGATCCTCGATGAGGACGAAGAGACGCTGATCGCCGACCTGACCGAGGTCGGGCAGCGGGTTCTCCTCGCGCAGGGCGGCAATGGTGGCTGGGGCAACCTGCGCTTCAAGTCCTCGACCAACCGCGCGCCGTCGCGCGCCAATCCCGGACAGGAAGGCGTCGAGCGGACGATCTGGCTGCGGCTGAAGCTGATTGCCGATGCGGGGCTTCTCGGCCTGCCGAATGCCGGCAAGTCGACCTTTCTCGCCGCCGTCTCGAACGCGCGGCCGAAGATCGCCGACTATCCCTTCACGACGCTGGTGCCTAATCTCGGCGTCGTCGGCATCGACGGCAAGGAATTCGTCATGGCCGACATTCCCGGCCTGATCGAGGGCGCCTCGGAGGGGCGGGGCCTTGGCGACATGTTCCTCGGTCATGTCGAGCGCTGTTCGGTGCTCCTGCACCTCGTCGATGGCACTTCGTCAACGATTGCAAAGGACTACAGGACGATCCTCAACGAACTTGAGGCCTATTCGGAAGATCTCGCCTCCAAGCCGCGGATCACCGCGCTGAACAAGATCGACGCGCTGGACGCCAAGACCCTCGCGTCCCGCAAGCGGAGCCTCGAAAAGGCCTCGGGCGGGCCGGTCTACGCCATGTCGGGCGTCTCGCGCCAGGGTATTCCCGAGGTCCTGCGCGCGCTCTGGGCGATCATCGCCGCGGGCCGCACAGGCCCCGATGAAGAGGAAGGCGCATGGCAGCCCTGACGCCCGACATCACCCGTGCGCGCCGGCTCGTCGTCAAGATCGGCTCGGCGCTTCTTGTCGACCGCAACGGAGGGCTGCGCCGCGACTGGCTGGCGGCGCTGGCTGAGGACGTCGCCGCCGCCAAACGGCGCGGGTCGGACGTCATCCTCGTCTCCTCCGGCTCCATCGCGCTCGGGCGCGGCGTGCTCGGCCTTCCTGCGGGGGCGCTGACGCTCGACCAGAGCCAGGCGGCGGCCTCGGTCGGGCAGATCCGGCTCGCCCGTGCCTATGAGGAGGTGCTGGTGCCGCACGGCCTGACCGCCGGTCAGGTCCTCGTGACGCTCGAGGATACCGAGGACCGCCGGCGCTACCTGAATTCCCGCGCGACGATGGAGACCCTTCTGGGCCTCGGCGTCGTGCCGATCGTAAACGAGAACGACACAGTGGCGACGGACGAGATCCGCTTTGGCGACAACGACCGGCTCGCCGCGCAGATCGCGGTGACGATCGGTGCCGATCAGCTTGTGCTCCTCAGCGACGTTGACGGGTTCTATTCGGACAATCCGAAGCTGAACCCGGAAGCGAAACGCATTGATGTCGTTGAGAAAATCACGCCGGAGATCGAGGCGATGGCCGGCGATCCGGTCTCCGCTCTCTCGAAGGGCGGCATGAAGACCAAGCTGATGGCGGCCAAGACCGCGGTCGCGGGCGGTTGTGCGATGGCGATCACCGAAGGCTCGGTCCTGCGGCCGCTGTCGGCGCTGGCGGAGGGGGCGGGCTGCACCTGGTTCCTCGCCGAAGGGACGCCGCAGCTTGCCCGCAAGCGCTGGATCGCGGCAATGAAGCCGCGCGGCGAGCTTCGGCTGGATGCCGGCGCGGTGGTCGCGCTCGGACAGGGGAAGTCGCTTCTCTCGGCTGGGGTGACTGCGGTCACGGGCGCTTTCGGGCGCGGCGATGCGGTGGCCATCGTCGGTCCCGCTGGCGAGACGCTCGGAAAGGGGCTCGTGCGCTATTCGGCGGCGGAGGCGGCCGCGATTGCCGGGCGCCGGTCGGGTGACATCGAGGCGATCCTCGGCTATGCCGGACGCGGACCGGTCGTGCATCGCGACGACATGGCGCGCTGACCGGGCGCAGCTCGTGGCGCGTGAAAGCGCCGGACATTTGTGGACCTGGATGAAATGGCGGGTGCGATGAAAGACCTGGAGACTATCCCCGCTCTCATGGCGGAGATCGGGGCGAAGGCGAAGGCGGCGGCGGCGGAACTGGCATTTGCCTCGGCCGAACGCAAGCATGCGGCCCTCATTGCCGCGGCCGATGCGGTCTGGGCGCGCCGGCAGGAGATAGCCGATGCCAATGCCGAAGACCTCGCCTACGGAACCGAGAAGGGACTCTCGCCCGCGATGATGGACCGGCTGCGGCTCGACACGGGTCGCATCCGCGGCATCGTCGACGGGCTTCGCGCCGTGGCCGAGCAGGCCGATCCGGTGGGCGCGGTCATTGCCGCATGGGACATGCCGTCCGGCCTCCATATCGAAAGGGTGCGCACGCCTCTCGGAGTCGTCGGTGTCATCTACGAAAGCCGGCCGAACGTCACGGCCGATGCGGGGGCGCTGTGCCTGAAGTCGGGCAACGCGGTGATCCTGCGCGGCGGGTCGGAAAGCTTCCATTCGAGCGGGGCGATCCATGACTGTCTCGTGACCGGGCTCAGGCAGGCCGGCCTTCCCGAAGCCGCGATCCAGCTCGTTCCTACCCGCGACCGTGCCGCGGTCGCCGAGATGTTGCGGATGGTCGAATATATCGACGTGATCGTGCCGCGGGGCGGAAAGGGGCTTGTCGGCCTTGTCCAGAAGGAAGCACGGGTGCCGGTCTTCGCCCATCTAGAAGGCATCTGCCACGTCTATGCCGACGGCGATGCCGACCTCGCGAAGGCTCGGGCGGTGGTCCTGAATGCCAAGACCCGGCGCACCGGTATCTGCGGGGCCGCCGAATGCTTGCTGATCGACAAGCGGTTCTACGCGACGCATGGGGCCGTGCTGATCGAGGATCTGGTCAAGGCGGGCGTCGAGGTCAGGACCGAGGGCGAATTGCTGGACGTGCCGGGGACGGTGCCGGCGTCGCCCGAAGACTTCGGCCGCGAGTTCCTCGACATGATCATCGCCGCGAGGATCGTTGATGGGGTGGACGGGGCCATCGCCCATATCCGCCGCTATGGCTCGCAGCATACCGAGGCGATCCTGACCGAGAACGACGCGACGGCCGCGCGGTTCTTCGAGCGGCTGGACTCGGCGATCCTGATGCGCAACGCCTCGACCCAGTTTGCAGATGGGGGCGAGTTCGGCATGGGCGCGGAGATCGGCATTGCGACCGGCAAGTTGCATGCCCGCGGGCCGGTCGGCGCCGAACAGCTTACGAGCTTCAAATACCTCGTGACCGGCGACGGGACCATCCGCGCGTGAGCGCGGGTCCGACCGACGCGGAGCTTGCCGCCCGGTATCGCCCCCGCATCGCGGCGGAACTGGCAGAGCTGGACGCCGCGACCGCGGCGACAAGCGACGACCGCAAGCCCGTGGAACTCGACCAGCAGAGTGTCGGGCGCCTGAGCCGCATGGACGCGATGCAGGGCCAAGCGATGGCCGCGGCACTAGAGGCGCGCCGCGCGCAACGCCGGTCGGCGCTGTCGGCCGCCATGGCGCGGATCGAGGAGGGCGAATACGGCTGGTGTGCCCACTGCGGCGACTTCATCGGCGACGGGCGGCTCACCGTCGACCCGGCTGCGGTGCTCTGCGTGACCTGCGCTCAGTAGCGCATCGCGATCTGGCCTTCGCCCATCTGCAGGGTCAGGCTGCGTCCCTGCCGGGCAAGCTCGGCCGGAAAGAGCACGAACTGCACATGCGCCGCCGCAATCTCGGCGTCGGCCACCGGCCCGGTTAGCCGCGACCAGAGCGGCGCATCCAATTTCATCTTCGTCGCCTCCGCACCGACCCGCCAGACGTCTCCGTCCGCCGCGACCTTGACCCGGCCGCCATACGGCAGCGCGGTTTCCAGGCATTGCAGCGCGAGAAAGGCCAGCTTGGCCTCAATCCGCGCAACGTCTCCGGCGACTTGCCAGTCCACGGAAAATCTCCCGCCGCGCGTCATGTCGTCGAGGATGGAGCGGATTTCCGTCCTGGCGATGCCCTGTCCCGGAGCGGCCGCGCCATAGGCCACGCGGAAAAAGCGGATGCGGGCATTCGCGTTCGTCACGCTTTCGGAGATCAGCGCCATTTCCGGCCCCGGCACCGCGCCGGACATCATCAGAAGCTCCACCCCATTGCCGATCGCGCTCAATGGGCTGATAAGGTCATGGCAGATGCGCGATCCGACAAGCGCGACGAGGTCAGGTTGGTCCGCTGGCATCTGCTATCCTTGGTAGTGGGGGCGACGGGTGAACGAGATACTGGAACCGGGTATGCTGGTGCGCCATCCCGCCGAGCCGGGCTGGGGGCTGGGCCAGGTCCAGTCGCGGATCGGAACGAAAATCACCGTGAATTTTGAACATGCTGGCAAGGTCGTCATCGACGGGACGCGGGTAGAACTGGCTCTGGTCATCGACCCCGAAAAATAACTTACGGATGATTTTTTCAAGCTATCTTCAGCTTCCGGTCGTGTCAACGCGAGGTCCTCGGGGCAATCTGTTGCAAATGACCGGACCGACACTTAAAACCGCCAGGCATTCGATGGGACGCGGATCCGAGCGCCGGAAATGACCCCCGACACCACCCAATTCGAGGTTCGCCTGGCCTCTTCGGAGGCCGATTTCCTGGCGGCGCAACGCTTGCGCTACCGGGTCTTCGTTGAAGAGCTGGGAGGAAACGGACCGCTTGTCGATCACGCTGGCCGGTTCGAGCGGGACGATTTCGACCCGGTCAACGATCACCTCATCCTCGTCGACACGACCCGCGACGCGGGCGCATTCGACCATGTTGTCGGGGTCTACCGGCTCTTGCGGAGCGACCAGGCGGCGCGGTTCGGGCGGTTCTATTGCGATGGCGAATACGATCTCGGACCGCTGCGCGCCTCTGGCCGCCGACTGCTCGAACTCGGCCGGTCCTGCGTCGATGCCGATTACCGCGGCGGCACGGCAATGTTCCTTTTGTGGAACGCGCTTGCCGACTACGTGCTGGAACATGGGATCGAGGTTCTCTTCGGCGTCGCGAGCTTTCACGGCACCGATGTCGAGGCGCTCAAGATGCCGCTGTCGTGGCTTCACCATCACCACCTTGCCCCGCCAGAGCTGCGCGTGCGTGCGCTTCCTTCGCATTACCAGCGGATGGACCTGATCCCGGCAGACGCGCTTGACCGGCGCGAGGCGATGGTGGCGATGCCGGCGCTGATAAAGGCCTATCTGCGGCTCGGCGGGTTCGTCGGCGAAGGCGCCTTCATCGATCGGGAGTTCAACACGACCGATGTCTGCCTTCTGATGGATACGGCGGCGATGAGTGCCCGCCACAAGGGCTTCTACATCCGCAAGCACGAGGCGCGGGCATGAGCACCTGGCGGCCAGACGATCCGGGCGATGCCGTGCGCATCGGCCCTATCGGATGGATGCTGGCCCTCACGCGTGGATTGGTGCTGGGGACGGTTACCTATGGTGGCCTTGTGGTCCTGCTCGCGGTGCGTTTGGTAGAACGTCCGCTTGCCGGGCTTGACCGGCCGGTCTCGCCGCATGTCACGCGGGCGGTCTGCCGCCTCGCCTTTCCGATCATGGGAATGCGCTACACGGTGATGGGGCGGCCGATGCGGCATCGCGGCGCGGTCGTGGCCAACCATGCGTCCTGGCTCGACATCTTTTCGCTCAATGCCTGCCAGTCGGTCTATTTCGTCTCAAAGTCCGAGGTTGCGGGCTGGCCGCTGATCGGCTGGCTGGCGCGGGCGACCGGGACCGCCTTCATCGCCCGCGACCCGAAGGCTGCGAAAGAGCAGCAGGTGCTCTTCGAGGCGCGAATCCGGGCCGGGCACAAACTCCTCTTCTTCCCCGAGGGTACCTCGACCGACGGGCTCCGGGTGCTGCCGTTCAAGTCCACGCTTTTCGCCGCCTTCTACAGCCACGGCCTTGATCACATCATGCAGATCCAGCCCGTCAGCGTGATCTACCGGGCACCCGAGGGCCGGAGCGCGCGCTTCTACGGCTGGTGGGGCGACATGAGTTTCGGGGCCCATCTCTTCAAGACGCTGGCACAGTGGCGTCAGGGAAGTGTCGAGGTCGTCTTCCACGCCCCGGTCGGCGTCGATGCCTTTCCCACCCGGAAGGAGCTTGCGCGTTATTGCGAGGACGCGGTGCGCGGCACGATGCGCCAGACACTGGGGGCAGGATTCGAGGAATAGGCGGCGCGCCGCGCGGGCTCAAGCGATGGGTGAGAGCAGGGATTTCAGGGCGGCGGATGGATCCTCGGCCGACCAGATTTCGTCGCCGATCCCGAGGAAATCGCTGACCGGGGCGAGATCGGCGACCAGGGCCGCCGTCAACCCGCCTTCGGCGACGACGGGCACCTCGATCATCTCGGACCACCAGGCGAAAAGATCGCGTTCGGCCCGCGCTCCGGTGCCGAGGGGCACATCGCCGACCGGACCGAACGCGACATAATCCGCGCCGGCTTCACCCGCATTCATGCCCTCGTGCCGCGACGCTCCGCAGAACGCGCCGACGATCGCATCGACCCCGAGCGCCTTTCGCGCGGCGCGGACATTGCGCGCGCCGTCGGTCAGATGCACCCCGTCGAGCCCGTGCCGTTCGGCAAGCTGAACATGGCTTTCGATCACCAAGGCCACGTCGCGCTCATGTGCGACGAGCCGGAGCGCGTCGGCCGCACGCCCGATCTTGTCGGCGTCCGATCCCGCCATCGCCAGCCGGATGCAGGCGATCTCGGTCCCGTCGAGAATGCGCGCGAGCTGGTCGGGAAACGTCTCCAGCCCGAAGTCCGGCGGCGTGATGAGGTAGATCTGCGGGCGGTCGGTGCTGGCCATGTCAGGCTCCGGATATCTCTGCGCAAGCGGCCTTAGCGCAGATTTTGCGGCTTGGCTACGGGCAGCCTCATTTCGGCGGGAGCGCACGCCCGACAGCAAGCGCCATGGCCATGAGGCGTCCGCGGCGCGCGTCGTCCGACGCTGCCTCGCCCGACAGGCCGACCATCGAGCGCATCGGCCGGTCGCCCATCGTCACGGTCGCGGCGCCCGGGACCGCAAGCGCGGCTGCTTCGTTCTCGTTCCCGACGCGGAACATCGCGCCGCCCTTTTGCGCGACGCAGACCATGTGGCCGTTCAGAAGGAAGGCAAGCCCGCCGAATATCTTCTTCTCGACAACCGGCAGGGCGGCGAGATCGGCGCGCAAGCATTGTGCCAGTCCTGCGTCCCAGGCCATCCCGCCTCCTTGCGATATGGGTGCGCTCATCGTATCAGGCCCCGCACTTCCAGGAAACGCACGGATGACCGACCTTCAGCCTGCCTTCGTACTCGTCCGCCCGCAAATGGGCGAGAATATCGGCGCGGCCGC
>JBNKFC010000580.1:0-14069 GCA_050289105.1 Paracoccaceae bacterium
GAACCCGATCTTTGACAGGTCCCCGGAACCTCACACGTTCTCTGACGTGTAGATCTCGAAGCCGAGATTGACGGTCTGCGCCCCGGATTCCGGGGCGGCGTTCTTGGCCCTTATCATGCTCGCCACCGTTTCCCGCGCGAATGCGTCAAGGGGATGCGAGAGGACCATGGTCAGCAGACCGTCGATCAGACCCGTCCGGGTGGCCTCGAACAGCTCGTAGCCGACGCAGACGAAATCTTCTTTGATCTTGCGGTCGCGCATCGCGGCAAGCGCGCCCGTGATGCCGCCGCCGGAGATGAACAATCCGCACATGTTGGGGTGCTCGGAAAAAAGCCGTTCGGTCATCTCGCGCGCGACCGCCGACGACTCGTAGGTCGAAAGGGGTTCCAGCAGGGTGAATCCCGACCTGTGCTCTCGGAAATAGGAGCGGAAGCCGCTCTCATTCAATTCCTGGTTCCGATACCGGTGGTTCCCGACGAGGATGCCGATCTCTCCGGGTTCCTTGCAGATCTTGCTGAATGCCCAGGCGGCCGTCCGCCCGACCTTCCAGTTGTCGAGGCCGACATATCCGACATTTCCCCGCGCGGAGAGCGGCGCGATCAGCCCCGCGACGGGAATGCCCCGGTCGAGCACTGAATCGATGGCGTCGGAGACCAGCGGGTGTTCCGCCGCTACCAGCGCCACCGACTCGCAGGTGTCCCCCAAAGCCGTCAATCGTCTCGCGACATTGTCCGGCGATAGGTCGTCCAGATATTCCAACGTCAGGTCCACCTTGGCATCGGGATAGGCCTGCGCCGCGCGGCCCAGCGCCTCCCCCAGGCCCCGGTAGAACGCGCGGCCGCCTTGTTGCAGAAGGATGCCCAAGCGATGGGTTTCCCGGCTGTTCAGCACCGAGCGCTCGATCGATCCGAGGCCGTAAAAACCAATCTTTCCGGCCGCCTTGAGAACGATGGCGCGAGTCTGCGGGCGAACCGTCGCGGCCTCGTTGATGACGCGATTCACGGTCGAGACGGACACGCCGGCCTCGTCCGCAAGGTCCTTGATCGTCGGTCGTTTCACCATCTTGCGCAAACCTCATTTTGTTTCATTTGCCCACTACCATGAGACATAATGAAACGAAATATACTTCTCCGCAAAATTGCTCTTGATTTGATCTATGTCAAAACGGCAGGCAATAGCGCATCCCGCCACCTTCGCAGCGCGGCGGGAGAATGCACGGGGGAGGAGATATCAGATGGACGATCTCGAGTTCGGAACCCGCGACAAGCGCGGCAACTGGGCGCCGAACGAGCCGCTGGAAATCGCCCCGTTCTGGACCGGGAAATTCAACAAGATCGGGACGTGGTTCATCGGTTATCTTTGGCCCCACAACACGATCTTCATGGCCGTAACGCTGGCCTACTGGTACCTCGTGCTGCCCGACTGGGAGACGATGAAATCCTTCTCCTGGGGCTGGATCCTCTGGCTTCACGTGGTGAACTCCGCCGGAATCTTCCTTCTCTACGGCTCGGTGGAGTTGTTCTATTACGTCAAGCGCATTCAGGGCACGCGGTTCAAGTACAACCACAAGTTCCCCTCGGAGAGCCCGTCTGACGTGTTCTGGTTCAAGAGCCAGAACCTCGACAATTTCCTGCGCACGTTCCTGATCTCGATCCCGCTCTGGACGCTGATCGAGGCCTTCACGCTCTGGTGCTTCGCGAACGGCTATTCGAACTGGATCGATCCCGAGACGCACTGGCTCTGGCTTGCGGTTCTCCTCCTGCTCGTCCCGGCCATTCACGAGGTGCATTTCTTCTGCGGTCACTGGCTGATCCATCAGGGCGTGCTCTACAAGTGGATCCACTCGGTCCACCACAACTCGATCAACCCGAGCCCGTGGTCGTCGATGTCGATGCATCCGGTCGAAGCCGCGTTCTTCTTTTCCGAGATGATGTGGCACCTGCTCATCCCGTCGACGCCCTTCGTCGCGATGTTCCAGCTCACTAGCACGGCCTATGGCGCGATCGTCGGGCATATCGGCTTCGACAAGCTCGAGTTGGGTGATGAGCGGGCGATGGATAGCCATGCCTACACCCACTACCTGCACCACAAGTATTTCGAGGTGAACTACGGCGGGGACGGCGTGATCCCGCTCGATAAGTGGTTCGGCACCTGGCACGACGGCTCGAAAGACGCCGACGAGCGAATGAAAGAGCGGTACCGCAAGAAGAAAGAGCGCGCGAACGCCAAGCGGGCAGGAAAGGTCGCGGCCGAATGACAGACCTGCCCGGCCTTTGACGAAGCCTGGCCGGGCTGACTTCCAGAGATTTCAATCGCCGTCGAGGAACGGCGTTAACCACCAGGGAGGAAGACTGAGAATGAAACTGACCAAGACTTTCGTTGCTGCTGCGACGATGGCCCTCATGGCAGGGAACGCGATGGCCGCCAACATCTTCGTCATCGGCGGCAAGCCCGACGACCCGTTCTGGTCGCGCGTCAAGATGGGCGCCGAAGACGCTGGCAAGGTTGCCGAAGCCCAGGGCGGCTCCGTCACCTGGCTCGGCCCGCAGAACTACGACAACCTCGGCCCCGACGCGGCGGAACTGATCCGTCAGGCGATCGACCAGAAGGCCGACGCCATCGTGGGTCCGGACTGGGTTCCTGAAGCGATGGACCCGGCCTTCCAGGCGGTCGTCGAAGCTGGCATTCCGCTGGTCATCTACAATGCCGGCGGCATCGAGGCGGCCGACCGTCTGGGCGCGATGAACTATGTCGGCGCCGTCGACTACAAGTCCGGTTACGCGGGTGGCGAATACCTAGCCAAGGCCGGCCACAAGAACGGCGCCTGCGTCAACACGCTTCCTGGCGCGGCCAACATCGAAGCCTTCTGCAATGGCTTCAATGACGGTCTTGCGGCCGGCGGCGGCACCGGCTCGGTCCTGCAACTTCCGGCGACCGCCTTCGGCGATGCGACCGCGGTTGCTCAGGCCGTCCGCGCGCACCTGCTGCAGAACCCGAACATCGACGCGATGTTCGCCATCGGTGACGGCGACACGAACGCGACCGTCAGCGGCATCGCCCAGGCTGGCAAGACCGGCCAGGTCCATGTCTGCGGGATGAACTTCAACGACTCGATCCTGGCCAACATCCAGGCGGGCACCCAGGCTTGCGCGGTCGATCAGCAGGGCTATCAGCAGGGCTTCTTCGCCGTGTCGATCCTGAACAACTTCGTCAACTACGGCGTGACGATCCCGACCCGCGAGATCCTGACGGGCCCGGGTGTCATCGATGCAAGCAACGTCGAGCTCGTCATCGCGGGCGTCAAGGCGGGCGCACGCTAAGACCCATCGGTCCGCCCGCCGCACGGGATGCGGCGGGCGGACGCAATACGGCGAGCTTTTCGGCTGCGTCAGCGTCCGCCGTCGGTATAAAAGCGTCCGTCGCACCACGCGCGACCCGATTGCCGCAAGAGGGAATGACCAGATGTCGATGAAATCAGTGGGCGGCGGGTCAGGCTTGTCGCTCGGCAGGCTCGCCAGACGGCCCGAGGCCGGGTCCTTCGTCGGATTGATCGTCGTCTATGCCTTTTTCGCAATTCTCGGGGGCGCGGTCTTCATTGGTGCACCCGGTTGGTCCAGCTGGCTCAACATCGCGGCCGAGGTGGGCATCATCGCGCTTCCCGTCGGCCTCCTGATGATCGCCGGCGAGCTTGATATTTCCGTGGGCTCCGTCATTCCGGCATCCTCTATGACCGCGGCCATCGTGTCGGGCTATTTCGGGCTGCCAGCGCCCGTCGGGATCGCGTGCGGACTGGGCGTCGGATTGTTGGTCGGCTTCGTCAACGGCTACCTCGTGACGCGGTCGAAGATCCCGTCGCTCATCATCACCATCGGCACGATGTTCGGGGTCATGGGCCTGACGCTCGGATTTGCCGTGCTGATCGTCGGGTCCACGAGCGTATCTCTGGTCCCCGACGCCTTCACGAAGCGGATCCTCGGCACGTTCATCGGCGGGATGTTCAACGTCTCCATGTTCTGGTGGGCCGGGTTCGTTGTCGCAGCCTTCTATCTTTTGCATGTATCTCCGGTCGGAAACTGGATCTTCGCGATGGGCGGCGATCGGGAAAGTGCACGCAACGCGGGCATACCGACACGCCAACTGACCGTGGCGCTCTACATGCTGTCGGGATTTGCGGCGGCATTCGTCGGGATCCTGCAACTGATGACCTACACGAGCGCGCAAGTCGCGACCGGGCAGTCCTTCATCTTCAACTCGATCATGTGCGTGGTGATCGGTGGCGTGCTGCTGACCGGCGGTTCGGGTTCGGTGGTCGGCATCGTCATCGGCACGGTCACCTTCGCCATCGTGAACCAGGGCATCTTCTTCTCGGGCCTCGATCCAAATATCGGCTCGGTCATCATCGGGGCGCTTCTTCTGGCGGCGGTTCTTTCGAACGACGGCTTCCGTGCGATCGCCCTCAAATACGCCGCGAAGAAGAGCTGAGGAGCAGCCCCATGAACGCACTCGGTCCCTTCCTGCGCCGCCCCGAAGCGGCTTCGATCATCAGCCTCGTCGGCGTCATCGCCTTCTACGTGATCTTCGGCGGCGTGAACCTTGTCACCCTCTTCGGCGCGGCAAGCTGGGTGAACTTCGCGGCCAACCTCGGGATCGTCGCGATCCCGGTCGGCCTTCTGATGATCTCGGGCGAACTTGACATATCCATCGGGGCGATGATCCCCGCCGGCTCGATGACGACCGCGATCCTGTCGGGCTACTACGAACTTCCGATCGTCGTCGGCATGGCCGGCGCGCTCGGCCTCGGTCTGCTGGTCGGTCTCATCAACGGCCTTCTGACGGTGCGCACGACGGTGCCGTCGCTCATCATCACCCTCGGCACGCTCGTCGCGATGCAGGGCGTCGTGCTCGCCGGAGCAAATCTGCTGACCGGCGCTGCGAGCGTCTCCCTGACCGCGCCCGATTGGTCGAAGTTCCTGTTTGGGCGCCTTATTGGCGGCAGCCACCAGATCGTCATCTTCTGGTGGGTGATCTTTGCGCTCATCTTCGCCTTCGTCGTCCACAAGACGAAATACGGCAACTGGATCTTCGCCATGGGCGGTGATCGCGAAAGCGCGCGCAACGCCGGGATCCCGGTAGACCGGATGACGATCATCCTCTTCATGATCTCGGCGACGAGCGCGGCCTTCGTCGGCATGTGCGGTGCGATCCTGTTCAACTCGGCACAGGTCTCCGGCGGCATGAACTTCATCTTCAACGCGATCGTCAGCATCGTCGTCGGCGGCGTGCTCTTGACCGGGGGCTTCGGGTCCGTTCTCGGCATCGTCTTCGGCACGCTGACCTTCGCGATCGTGAGCCAGGGCATCTACTTCACCGATATCGACAGGAACTGGTCCAACCTGATCATCGGGGCGATGCTCCTCATCGCCGTATTCATGAACGAGACGTTCCGGCAAATGGCCCTGAGCCATGCGCCGAAAAAGAAGAAGGCGAGCAGTTGAGAGTTGTCCGACAAGATGCCCGTTCCGGAGCTTGGAGCCAGCCAGTCCTTTGGCTCGATCGCCACCTCGGACGCGGATCAAGGTGCTCGCCCGGGTCCACAGTTCGACACAAGACAGGATCCTGATAGACGGCGGCGAGGCGATGGCCGAGCTTGAGCTCAAGATAGAGGGTTACATGAACACTCACCAAGGACTCCCGCCACCCCCTGTGCACTGAGCACGGGAACTAGCGTCAGGCCTTTCCGCTTCGTCCGCGACAATCCGGCCCGGTTCGGGCCAGCATCCAACCCCATCAACAAAGCAGTAGCAAAGATGACAACCCGCATAGCTGTAATTGGCGCAGGAATCATGGGGGCAGACCATGCCCGGATCGTGGCCAGGGACCTGCCCGGCGCAACGCTTCAGGTGGTTTGCGACATGGACGGGGCACGCGCAAAGTCCGTGGCCGATGCCTGCGGCGCCGCCGATGTCGCCACAGATCCCGTGGCCGTGATCGCCCGCTCAGACGTGGACGCGGTCATCGTGGCGAGCCCCGACTTCACCCACGCGCCGCTGTCGTTGGCCTGCATTCGGGCCGGCAAGAAGGTGCTTTGCGAAAAGCCGCTGTCACAGTCCTCGGCAGAATGCCGGCAGGTCATGGATGCGGAGATCGCCGCGGGCGCGAAATTCGTCCAGCTTGGCTTCATGCGCCGCTACGACCAGTCCTATGTCGAGATGAAAGAGGCGCTGAAAGACGGCACGCTCGGCCGCGCGCTCATGATGCACAACTTCCACCGCAACGTGGTGACACCGGCAGCGGATTTCACCGGCGCGATGGCGATCACCAATTCCGCCCCGCATGAATTCGACGTGGTGCGCCACGTGCTGGGCACGGAATACACCGCCATTTCGGCCTACCAGCCGAAGCGCTCCGACGCGCTCGTCGCCCCGGTGTTCATGGTACTCGAAACTACCGACGGCCAACTCGTGAACATCGAGATCAACAACAACGCCGCTTATGGCTACGACGTGCGCGCCGAGCTTGTCGGCGAGAAGGGCGCGATCGCCATGAACAACGTGGTCTATTCGCGCCTCGACAAGGCCCTGTCGCAAAGCACCCGCTACGACTCCGACTGGCGCACCCGCTATGCGGAGGCCTATCGCCGTCAGAACGGCGATTTTCTGCGCTTCGTCGAGACCGGCCAGTTCCCCGCGATCGCCTCGGACAGCTGGGACGGATATTGCGCGGCCGTTGTCGCCGAAACCGGTGTCCGCGCGCTGAAAGAGGGCCGCAAGATGCCCGTCGAAATGATCGCCAAACCGGAGTTCTACGCATGAAACTCGGGTTCGTATCCGACAGCCTCGGCGGCATGCCGTTCGAGGACATGCTCGACCACGCCGCCCGCATGGGCGTGTCCGGCGTCGAGGTGAACACCTGCGGCTGGTCCACGGCCCCGCATTTCGATCTTGGCGGGATGCTCGGCAACGCGGCAAAGCAGAAGGCCTTCCTCCAGGCGTTCAGCGACCGCGGACTCGAGGTCATCAGCCTGAACGCAAACGGAAACCCTCTGCATCCGACGGACCCTGCGCAGGGCGAGGGGCTGAAGAAAACGATCCGTGTGGCCGGCGAGATGGGGATCAAGACGGTCTGCACCATGTCCGGTCTGCCGGCAGGGTCCGCCAATGACCTCATGCCCAACTGGGTCGTCTCCAGCTGGCCGCCCGAGACGCAGGAGATCCTGCGCTACCAGTGGGAAGACAAGCTCGCGCCGTTCTGGACCGAGATCGTCGATATGGCGAAGGCCTCGGGAGTTGAGCGCATCGCGCTTGAGCTGCACGGCAACCAGTGCGTCTACAACGTGCCGTCGCTTCTGAAGCTGCGCGGCATGGTCGGGCCGGTGGTCGGTGCCAACCTCGACCCGAGCCACCTGTTCTGGATGGGGGCCGATCCGCTGATCGCGGCGGAGGCGCTTGGAGAGGCCGTCTACCATGTCCACGCCAAGGACACCTTCCTCAATGCTCCGGTTCAGGCCACGACGTCGCTTCTGGAGAACGGCAGCCTGATGAACATCCCGGCGCGGAGCTGGTCCTACATCACGCTTGGCTTCGGCCATGGCGAGGAGTGGTGGCGGCAGTTCTGCTACCGGCTCAAGATGGGCGGCTATGACGGCTGGCTCTCGATCGAGCACGAGGACGTGCTTCTGAACAGCCTGGAAGGGCTCGAAAAGTCGGTCACGCTGCTCAAGGGGGTCATGCCCGTGGCTCCGTCCGATTTCAAACCTCAAGACATCTGAAGGGAGAGCATATGCCCTGGATTGACGCCTGTTCCGCCGATGACCTGGAATCCGAAAGCGCGATGCGCTTCGACCACGGCGGGCGGACCTTCGCGATCTATCGCAACGATCAGGACGAGTACTACTGCACCGACGGGCTCTGCACCCATGAAGAGGTGCACCTGGCAGAAGGTCTGGTGATGGAAAACACGGTCGAGTGCCCGAAACATGCGAGCATCTTCGACTTCACAACGGGCCATGTCGAAACGCCGCCGGCCTGCGAAAACCTCCACACGTATCCCGCCAAGGTCGAGAACGGTCGGGTGATGATCGAGATCTGACCTGGCGGCACGCAGCCTTGTGCCGGTATCGGTCTCGGGCTGTTACCTGCTCCCCCGCATCATACAGGCAGGCCGAAGATGCGGGGGGCGCCTCGGCCGGGCCTCCGATCAGATGGCGTCGTCCATGATTTCGATTGTGGACCTGACGAAGAAATGTGAGAAAAATCGCCATCAGACATGCGGAGTCCGCATTGGCCAGAGCACAGGAGCCGGCCTCTCCGGCGCATGAAACCCTTTCGCTGAAAGACAGGCTGGCCGAGGATTGCCCGCTTACAGTCGAGCTCGCGGCATTCATCCAGAGCGGCGTGAGCATCGTCCTGGCCTCCGTGGGGCAGGACCGGCGCCCCATCGCCGGCGTGGCCCTTGCCTGCACGGTCAACGGTGATGGCGTCGTGCGGGTGATCCTGTCCAAACTGGCGGAAGCTTCGATCCTTGCGGCGATCGAAGCCGGCGGAGCGATCGCGGTGACCTTTTCGCGGCCGACGACGCACAGGTCGATTCAGTTGAAGGCCCGGTCCGCGCGGATTCTTCAGCCGAACCCGCGCGATATCGCCGCCGCGACCACGCAATCGTCGATCTTCCGAAACGAACTCGTCGAAGTGGACCATAGCGAAGCGTTCGCCGATCACTTCGTCGCGCATGAGGTCGGGGAACTGACCGTCCTGGAATTCAGGCCCGAGGCCGCCTTCGTCCAGACGCCGGGACCCGGCGCCGGCGCGAGACTCGGGTGACCGGCATGGGCGAGGTGAACGTGGACATCGTCCGCCGCTCGCTCGAAGGCCTCGTGCCCTCGGTGGTGGCTACCTGTGATGCGGAAGGGGTGCCGAACGTCTCGATGATCTCGCAGGTTCACTACGTCGACCGCGATCACGTCGCGCTATCGTATCAGTTCTTCAACAAGACGCGGCAGAACCTGCTTCAGACCCGATGCGCCTCGGTCGCGATCGTCGATCCGGTTACCATGGTGAAAAGCAGGCTCGTTCTCGACTATGTCGAGACGCGCACCGACGGGCCGGTTTTCGAAAGCATGAAGGCGCGGCTTTCCGGAATTGCGTCTCATGTCGGCATGAGCAAGGTCTTTCGGCTGCTCGGCGCCGATATCTTCCGCGTCGTGTCGATCGAGACGATCCCGTCAAAAGCCCTGCCGGAGCCCTATCCCAACCGCGATCTCATGGCGGCGGTGGGCCGCACTTTCCGGGACTTCGGCACGGCCGATGACCTTGGCGACCTGCTCGACCGGGTGCTTCTTTGCCTCGAGCGGCAGTTCGGGATCGAGCGGAGCATGGCGCTGATTGTCGATAAAACCGCCAACCGCCTGTATACCCTCGCATCGAATGGCTACCCGACGTCAGGCATAGGCTCCGAAGTCGCCTTTGGCGAGGGCGTGATCGGGGTTGCCGCGCGCGAGGGCACGCCCATTCGCATCGGCCACATGACACGGGAATACGCTTACGGCGAAGCGGTCCGCAACGCGGTGATCAGCTCGGGTCTCGACAGCGCAGAAGCGACCGAGATCGCTTTTCCCGGCCTCGCGGCGCCGGCCAGCCAGGTCGCGATACCGATCCGGTTCGGCGGCGAAGTCCTTGGCGTTCTCTTCGCCGAAAGCGAGGAGGACGTGCGGTTCTGGCACGATGACGAAACCGCGCTTTCGGTGATCGCGGACCATGTCGGAGCCTTGATCGCCCTGCTGCCGGAGCGGGAGACGAAACCGGCCGAGTCCCCTGCCCCGCCGCTTGGCCGGAGTGGCGGCGATATCGTGATCCGGCATTTCGCCCAGGATGACAGCGTGTTCATCGACCACGAATATCTCATCAAGGGGGTCGCCGGCGCCATTCTCTATCGGCTGGTGCGGGAACTGACGGAAACCGGCCGAACCGAGTTCACCACGAGGGAGCTGCGGCTCGACGCGTCATTGCGTCTGCCCGACAATGCCGAGAACCTCGACGCTCGGCTCGTGCTCTTGCGCAAGCGTCTCGAAGAGAGGGGGGCGTGCCTGCGCATCGAGAAATGTGGCCGCGGGAGATTCCGGCTTGTTTCGCACGGCAGGCTGATCCTTCAATCGGCCTGAACATCGGTTTCTTGACCGTTTAGCAAAATTTTACGATTTCTTGCCGGAACTCTTAGCAAGCAAATCGCCGCGCCCTCCCCTATCTCTTCGCGCCATCGAAACACCGGGCAAACGCTGTGCCAAGACAGTGAAAGGCAAGACCTTTCACTGAACGGGCAGCCCTGCCCGCTTGCGAAAGAGATCATTATGACATTCGATATTCTGAAATCCATGGTCAGCGGCAGCGTGACATGCGCCGACGATCCGACCTATCGCCGGGCCACCGACGACCTGCTCTGGAATCGGCGCAAACAGTCGCGCCATCCGAAGATCATCGTCCGCGCAAAATCGGTCGCCGACGTTCAGGCGACGGTGCGCTATGCGGCCCAAAACGGTCTGACGGTGTCGCCGCGCGGGGGCGGCCACAACTTCTCGGGCATCGCCATGCAGAACGGGATCGTGCTGGACCTCGGCGCGCTCGACGGTTTCGCGATCGACGCCGATAACCGCATCGCGGAAGTCGAGCCGGCCGTGACCAACGCGACTCTCGCCGGGGCGCTCGAAGCTGCCGGTCTGTCGTTCCCGCTCGGCCATTGCGGCAGCGTCCCGATGAGCGGGTATCTTCTGGGCGGTGGCCTCGGCTGGAACTCGGGCACCTGGGGTATTGCCTGCACGCGGGTCGAGGCGCTTGACGTGGTGATGCCCGATGGCGCCCTGCGCAGGGTCAGCGCCACGGAGTGGCCGGACATCTACTGGGCGGCACGCGGCGCCGGGCCGGAATTCTTCGGCGTCGTCGTCAAGTATCGACTGAAGCTCGAGTCGATGCCCGGGGCGATCACGTCGTGCGTGCGCGTCTATCCGATCGAACGTGCCGGAGAGGTCGATCGCTGGATGACCGACGTTCTCTTCGCCGCGCCGGAAAACGTCGATGTCACCCTCCAGATGAAGAACGTGCCGCACCCGGATTTCGACCGTCCGGTCCCGGTGGCGATCGCGATCTGCGTCGTCTATGGCGCCGATGCCGACGCGGCACAGCGGATGCATGACGCGATTTCAGAGCTTTCCCCTGCGGAGCCCCTGCAAGTCATCGGGCCGATGCCGTCGCCGATCTCGGCGCTCTACCATCAGACGGCCGAGACCATGCCGTCGGGCAAGCGCTACGCCATCGATTCCTTCTGGATCGAGGATCGGCCGGAAGCGGTGGTGGCAAAACTGGCCGAAGCGGTCGCGGCGGCACCCTCAGCGCTGAGCCACAGCCTCGTGACGCGCTTTCCGCCGACGCGCCCCGCCCTTCCCGACGTGGCGTTTTCAATGATGGCGTCCACCTGGGCCTCGGTCTGCGCGATCTGGGACGATGGGGAAGCGGACGACACGAACATCGCCTGGGTCCGGAACGCGGCGGACGCGATCGGTGATGCGCCGCTCGGCCATTACGTCGGAGAGTCTGACCTCGAGCGGCCCGGCCGACTAGAGCGCTGCTATGCGCACGAAGCCCTCGGCAAGATCCGGGCGATGCAGCAGATCCATGACCCCAAGGGGATGTTCCGGCCCTTCGCAGTGGTGGGTGATGGATCAGCCGGAATCGGATCGGAATTGGCCAGGGTCGCGTAATCAAAAAAAAATAGAGAAAAGGAAACAGAATCATGACGTTGAAACTCTTGTTTACAACAACCTTGCTCGGCCTCCATGCCGGCGCAGCCGTCGCCGGAACGGACTCCGTGTCGCGCGGCGCATACCTCGCGCGGATCATGGACTGCGCCGGATGTCACATGCCGCGCGATCCCTCGGGCGCGCCAATCGAGTCGGCCGGCCTTTCCGGCGGCACGGTCGGCTTCGAGATGCCGGGGTTGGGGATCTTCTGGCCGCCCAACCTCACATCCGATCAGAGCGGGCTTGGCGGCTGGTCAAAGGACGAGATCAAGACCGCCCTTCGGACCGGAGTTCGCCCGGACGGACGCATTCTTGCGCCCGTGATGCCGTGGCCGTCCTACGCGGCGATCAGCGACGAAGACCTCGATGCGCTCGTGGACTATCTGGCGGCGATGCCGCCGGTTGCCTCCGAACGTCTCGAGCCGGTCGCGGATGCCGCGCAAGCCAAGGCGCCGTTCTTCCGGGTCACCCTGCCGAACGGCTGACGCGCCGACGGATACGGCCGCTCTCGCCCCGAGGGCGGCCGTGCCCCCTTTTGACGGTGTTGCCGCGTAGTGGACGTCGTGAAGGCGAAGTGGGGTCAGGCGTAGATGTAACCGCCCGAGACGATGATGTTTTCGCCCGTCATGTAGGTGTTCTTCGGCCCGCCTGCCATCAGCACCCATTCGGCCATCTCTTCCGGTTCGCCCCCGCGTCCGAGCGGGCTTGCCTTGGCGAGTTCGGCGAGAAAGCCCAGCTCCCGTGCCTTCTGCGTCGCCATGCCCGCGGGCGCGACCGAATTCACAAGGATGCCATCGGGGGCCACCTCCTGCGCCATGCTTTTCGTCAGGCTGACGACAGCGGCCTTGGTCGCTGCGTAATGCGCGTTCTGCGGATGGGCCTTGAAGGCATCGACCGAGGTGATGTTGACGATGCGGCCGCGAATGTGACCCACCGGCTCCTGTCCGCGCATCTGGCGGATGGCCGCGACCATCATGTGGTAGGTGCCCTTCACGTTGATCGCGTTCGAGGCGTCCCAATCGGCGTCGGTGATTTCGAGAATGGGTTTGCGCGGATAGATCGCGGCCGAATTCACCAGCGTGTCGACCCGACCGAGCGCCGCGGCGACTTTTGCAAAGGCAGCGTGGGCCGCATCACCCGTGCGGATGTCGCAGGCGGCCCATACGGCCGGCAGCCCCACCGCGCGCGCCGGGGCAAGAGCGGCCTCGGCGGCCTCGGCGTTCAGGTCGATGACGCCGATCGCCGCCGCGCCATTCTCGACCGCCATCCGGGCGATCAGCGCGCCAAGCCCGGCACCGCCGCCAACGATCACCACGGAAAGACCGTTCATCGTCACTTGTCCTTATTCGCGGCACCGGCCGGCGCCGCCAGATTGGTGGGAAGGATGTCGAACCGAGCGACATCGACCGATTGCGGCAGGTTCAGCGTTGCCAGCACCATGTCGGCTACGTCTTGCGGCTGGACCGCGGATTGTCCCGCATACATCGCGGCCCGCTCCTCCGCTGACAGCAGATCTTTGTACAGGCCGGTTTCGACCCGCCCGGCGACGATCTCGGTCACGCGGACGCCATGGTGGGCCATCTCCAGCCGAAGGGCCTGGGCAAAGCCGCCGACCGCCGCCTTGGTCGCGCAATAGACCGCCAGGTTCGCGACGGGCGCATGGCCTGCGGTCGATCCGGTGAAGAAGATGTGCCCCCTGCCCCGCAGCCGCATTCCTGGCGCCACGACCCGCGTCACCGTCAGGACAGATGCCAGGTTCACAGTGACGGCGCGTGCGATCTCGTCTTCCGGCGTGTCGCAGAAATGCGCGAGCGGCGGCATGATGCCGGCATTGTTCACAAGAACCTCCGGCGCGAATTGCGCCAACGCGGCCGCCGCGCCCGGCGCGGAGAGGTCAAGTTGCAGCGGGCGAAGACCCATCGCCGCCAGTTCGTCTAGCGCCCCGGCCTGCTGCCCGACCGCGATCACGTCGTATCCGGCATCGCGCAGACCGATCGCGATGGCCCGCCCGATTCCGCTGGTCGCTCCTGTCACCAAGGCTTGCGCCATGTCGAACCTCCATCGCGTCGCACACTGTTCCGCCCGACCGCGGAGACAAGCCGAGAAAAGCGGTTGAATGGCAAGTTTTTCTTGCGCCCGCATCAACCGCCTAGACGTCGGGCGGATTGCCTCAGGCCGGCCTTCCTTTTCGACCCAAGCGCAGAAGGTGGCAATGGCCCTGATGCGGCGGCGCGTTTTTCGCCGGGCCAGGCAAAAGCCAGGCACCTGATCCTCGGCGGGAAGG
>JBNKFC010000581.1:0-7552 GCA_050289105.1 Paracoccaceae bacterium
AACGCCTTTGCGACCCGCTCAGGCGTGGCGCCGCCGCCGATATCGAGAAAGTTCGCCGGCTCTCCTCCCGCCAGCTTGATCGTGTCCATCGTCGCCATGGCGAGCCCCGCCCCGTTGACGATGCAGCCGATATTGCCGGTCAACCCGATATAGCTCAGCCCGCGGTCGGCGGCGCGCGCCTCGCGCGGATCTTCCTGGGATTTGTCGCGAAGCTCGGCCACATGCGGATGGCGGAAAAGCGCGTTGCCGTCGAAGGTCATCTTGGCATCGAGCGCGAGGATGCGGTTATCCGAGGTGATCACCAGAGGGTTGATCTCCACCATCGTCGCGTCGAGGTCGCGGAAGGCGCGGTAGCAGCCCTGCAGGGTACGCACCATCTGCTGAGTCAGCGTTGCCGGGATCCCGAGTGCGAATGCAATCTCGCGGGCCTGGAACTCCTGCAACCCCACGGCAGGCTCCACCGTGGCGCGCACGATGGATTCGGGCCGCTCCGCAGAGATGTCCTCGATCTCCATGCCACCTTCCGACGAGGCGACGATCATCACCCTCTGCGTCGTGCGATCGAGCACGAGGCCCAGGTAGATCTCGCGTTCGAAGGCCACGGCCGCCTCGATGTAGACGCGGTAGATGCCTTTGCCTTCCGGCCCGGTCTGATGGGTGACGAGCTTGCGGCCGAACATTGCATTGGTCGCATCGTGAATCTCGTGCTCGGAATCGCAGAGCTTCACGCCGCCCGCCTTGCCGCGTCCACCGGCATGCACCTGCGCCTTGACGATCCAGCGCTCTCCGCCCAGTTCGCGTGCCCGATAGGCCGCCTGTTCTGGGCTGTAAGCCAGCGCCCCCCGCGGAACCGCGACCCCGAAGCGGGCGAGGATTTCCTTGGCCTGGTATTCGTGAATGTCCATGTCAGCCTCCTCCTCCGCGCGCACCGTTACTCGGCGGCCACGGCCGTTTTGTAATGGTCGTTCAACCGGTCGCGGACCTGACCGAGATCCACGCCCGCCCCCATCGCGTTCAGCGCCTCGGCGAAGCGCATGACGATCTCGGTGATCGCTGCTTCGGAGAGCTGGTTGAGAATGCCGATGCGGACCTGCACCGGCTCCGACAGGGTCGGCCAGATACCGAACCCTTTGGCGCGGCAGGATTGCACGAGCTCCTTTTCGCGTCCGGCCAGCGCACCCGGCAGGTTCAGCACGACAAGGCTCGTCATGTTGGACGTGACCTGGCACCCCATCGCCGTGACGGCGGCGCGCAGGGCGCTTTCATGGAACGCATAATCCCGCGCCCTTTGCGCACGGCCGTGCTGCAGCGTGATCCGGAGCGCTTCGTGAAACGCGGCGACCGCGTAGCCGGAATGCGTGCGGTGATAGCTTCCCGCCGCGACATCCTTGCCGTCGACGATGCCCCAGTGACGTGCTTCGAGGATCGGATGGTGAACGTAGGAGTGGCAGCCGTTCGCCCTCACCTCGGCGATATAGCGATCGGTGAAGCTGACCGGCGCATAGGTGAGCGGCAGGCAGAGCACGCCCTTCTGCGGGCAAGACGCCCAGCCGACGACGCCCGGGAAATCGTCGATCGAGAAATCTGCGATGCCGAGCGATGACACCGCATCGACAAGGCCGAGGATGCCCTTGCGCTCGCAGACGTCCGAGAAGGCCTGAATGTCGTTGATCCGGCCCGATCCGGTTTCCCAATGCGCCATGAAAGCCCATTTCGGCGTCTTGTCGGCCAGCGCCGTTTCGATGACCTCCCTGGTCACGGACTGACCATGCGGCACGGTGACAACGGTCACCCCGGCCGGTTTCGGGTCCATCGGGTTCGCCGCGAGTTCTTGCCGGGTAGAGGCCTTCATCCGGATCGTCAGCGCATCGATCCCGCTGAAGGTTCCGTTGACGAAGACAACGACCTCGTCTCCGGGAAGGATCGCGCTCAAGAGGCAGTCGAGACCGCTGAATCCCGTTCCGCCAACGCCGTAGGTGTAGACGTTCCGGGTGCCCCAAACCGCGCGCAGCATTTCCTTGCACTCGATCATGCCGCGCAGGACGTCGGCCTGCATGTGGTCGGCGAGGCCGGCATTGGCGAAGCACTTCAGGACCCTTGGGTCCGTATTGCCCGGCCCCGGGCCCGCGGCGAGCGTTTCGGGGATCTCAAGCTGCGGAAAGATCTTGGGCTCGGTCATGGCTCAGTCCTGATTGGCTAAGAGGAACGTGTCGTATCGGAAGGGAGCGCAGACCGAGGTCCCGCCTGTCGGCCGGATATCCGGCCGCTGGGGAACCGCAGGACGGTTTGAATTACCGCCAGCACGTGCTTTCGCACCAAGCATGCTCGTTTCCTCCCGATAACGATTGCTTGGCGAGATGAAACACGCGCTCGACAAAACCCACAACCGCCCTATATCCTGCTTTTGGGCATCCATTAAGGTAGGTAAAAAACTACCCAAAATGGTAAATATGCCATTGTATACCGATGAGACACCTACCCATTCAGGTAGTATTTTGGGAAACGAACCCATGTGGACGCAAAATGCCGGCGCCTCCCCCGTTTCGGTCATGCTCGCAGACAGCAACCCTTTGGTCCTGTCCGCCATGTCCGAGATCTTTGAACGCGATCCCAGATTCTCGCTGATCGCAACCTCGTCGACCGCGGAAGGCTTCCTGGGAACCGTGATGCGGATTCCAGTCCAGATCGGCGTTATCGACTGGAACCTTCCCGCCCTCGGGGGGGCCAAGCTGATCGAAGTCCTGCGCGAACAGCCCAACACCCCGCGCTTCGTGATCTACGGTGACGAATCATCCGACACGGCCCGCAAGGCGATGAGCGCGGGTGCGGCGGGCTTCTCCCCCCGGTCCGGCGCGGTGGAGGGCTTGCTGGAAACCTGCATCGCCGTTGCCAAAGGGCAGATGGTCTTTCCCTTCCTCGACGTGCGCAGCCTGCAACAGGATCCGATCGAACAATTGTCACGCCGCGAACGGGCGCTGCTGGAGGCCCTGTCCACCGGCCTCACGAACCGCGAGCTGTCGAAGGAGTTCGGCATCACCACCAACACGGTGAAGTTCCACCTGTCGAACCTGTTCGAAAAGCTTTCGGTCAGGAGCCGGGCTCAGGCCATCGCCTTCTACTACGCCAACCGCGCCGCCAAGGGGGATTTCTAGCGGCTGATGACGCAGGGACCAGTCAGTTCGGTATACATTGGTATGAAAATTTTATTCTTGACTGGAAAGCAATCTTTATCCGATGCGTAGTGGTAACATGAAATCCCCAGCGCGCAAGGAGCGTTAACATGTCCTTCCATGTCATCCAGCAGGCCCCGGCAAGGCTCAATCGAAGCGAGTTGGCGGTCCCCGGAAGCGCGCCGCAAATGTTTGAAAAAGCAGCGCAATCCGACGCAGACGTGATCTTCCTCGACCTTGAGGACGCGGTCGCGCCGGACGACAAGGCGCAGGCGCGGAAGAATATCATCAAGGCGCTGAACGATCTCGACTGGGGCTCAAAAACCATGTCGGTCCGAATCAATGGACTCGATACGCACTACATGTACCGCGACGTGGTGGACGTGGTCGAACAGGCCGGCGAGCGGCTCGACCTCATCATGATCCCGAAGGTCGGAACCGCGGCCGACGTCTATGCGGTCGATATGCTGGTGACCCAGATCGAGGACGCGAAGGGCTACAAGAAGCGCATCGGATTCGAGCACATCATCGAGACCGCGCTCGGGATGCAGAACGTCTCGGACATCGCCGCCGCATCCAAACGCAACGAGAGCCTGCACTTCGGCGTCGCCGACTATGCCGCCTCGACCCGCGCGCGCACCACGATCATCGGCGGGGTGAACCCTGACTATTCGGTTCTGACCGACCCGCTTGAAGACGGCTCCCGCGCGGTCCATTGGGGCGACATGTGGCACTATGCGCTCGCGCGGATGGTGGTCGCGGCGCGTGCCAACGGTCTGCGGCCGGTGGATGGTCCCTTCGGCGACTTTTCCGACCCGGATGGGTACCGCGCCGCCGCGAAACGCGCCGCCGTGCTCGGCTGCGAAGGCAAATGGGCGATCCATCCGAGCCAGATCGCGCTCGCCAACGAGGTGATGAGCCCGTCGGAGGCCGAAGTGACCCGAGCCAAGCGCATTCTCGAAGCGATGAAACAGGCTGCGGCCGAGGGGAAGGGTGCGGTCTCGCTCGACGGCCGGCTTATCGACTACGCCTCGATCCGCCAGGCCGAAGTGCTTGTCGAAAAGGCGCGCCAGATCGCGGGGGAATAAGGACGTGAGTGACTTGCGCGACCGCGCGAGGGCGCTGTTTTCGGTGGCCTGCGAAGCCGCCGACCCCGCCCGCGCGCTGAGCGCGGCTCTTCACGACTCCCCTCTGCCCGTTCCGGATCCGGGAGGGGCCTATCTCGTTGTCGCTGTTGGGAAAGCCGCCGTGCCGATGGCGGAGGAGCTTCTGCAACATTTGGGGGGGGCGAGCGCGAAAACTCTCGTGGTCACGAACTACGAGAACGCGCGCCATCTGGCCGGTGCGACGGTCATGGCCGCAGGCCATCCGGTTCCCGACGAGAACGGCGCCCGGGCGGCGGAAGAGGTCGCGCGACTCCTCGCCTCCGCGACGGAAAAGGACCGCGTGGTCGCCCTGATTTCCGGCGGCGGATCGGCGCTCCTTCCGGCGCCGGTCAAGGGGGTGACCCTGGCCGAAAAAGCCGAGGTCAACCGTATTCTTCTCGCCAACGGGTTCGAGATCACCGAGATCAACGTGGTGCGCCAGCAGTTGTCACGACTGAAGGGCGGCGGGATGCTGCGCCTTGCCTCGCCCGCGCCCGTTCTGGCCTACATCCTCTCCGACGTCATCGGCGACGATCTTCGCGTCATCGCCTCCGGCCCCACTGTCGCGCCGATCGCGACCCGGACCGAGGCGCGCGAACTCCTGCAATCAAGGGGCGTTTGGCCGCAGCTTCCAAAGGCAGTTCGGACTCATCTCGAAAAAGAGACGGAAGAAACCGCCCCCCTGCCCGCCGCTCGGAATATCCTTGTCGGGTCGAACCGCAAAAGCCTGGACGCGGTGGCGTCGGCCGCCAAAGCGGTCAATCCCGTCATCGTCAGCGACCGGCTCTGCGGCGATGTCGCCGCGGCAGCGACCGCAATCGTCGAGGCTGCGCAAAACACGGCCGGAGGCGTACCGGCATGCCTGATCTTCGGCGGCGAAACCACGGTCACCTTGCGCGGATCTGGTCGCGGCGGGCGCAACCAGGAACTGGCGCTGCGGGTTGCCCTGTCGATGCCAAACATCGGGCATGACTGGGTTTTCCTGTCCGGAGGAACGGATGGGCGTGATGGGCCGACGGATGCGGCAGGCGGCCTGGTCGATGCTGGATCGGTGTCGCGGATGCGCCGGGCCGGCGCCGATCCCGAAGCGCTTCTTGCGAACAACGACAGCCACGCGGCACTCGCGGCATCGGGCGACCTGCTTGTCACCGGGGCGACCGGCACCAACGTCGCGGACGTGCAGATCCTGCTTCTCGGGCCGTAGCTGCGTGGAGTTGCCGGGCTGCCCACGGCCCAGTCGGATCAGTGACGCGGCACGGGCGGGCGCGATCGCCCACCGCCCGCCATCCAAAAGCCCAAAGTCAGAGTTGCCTGACCGTCCACGCCCCGGTTTCCCGTCATCCGAAACGTCGGCACAAGACGGTCTTGTCACATTAGCGGTCGCTTCTGCGGGCGTTCAAGATCGATCATCGCCAAATCCGCCAGTGTCCCGATGTCCGTCAGTTCAAGATCGCCGTCAGCCCAGCGCGCAAGACCTTTCGCGCGGAGAGCCTTCAACGTCTTGTTGGTGTGCACAAGCGAGAGGCCAAGCGCATCGGCAAGGTCCTGTTGCCGGAATGGCAGCGGCACCCGGTTGTTCTTGCAGAGGCCGGACGACTGCAGCCGCTCGTGAATACGCACGAGCGCCCATGCAATCCGCTGCGTCGCATCGCGCTGACCGAGAGAGGCGATGGTTTCACCGAGGAAATGCTCTTCGACGGCGGCGATCCATGTCAGATCGTAAGCTCTGGCCGGATGTTGCCGGAAGAGGGTCCAGAGGTCGTCGCGCCGGAAAGCGCAGAGCGTCATATGTGTCGTCGCCTCCACCGAGTGCTTCATTTCACCCATGAGCCCCGCCTGCAATCCGGTGAAGTCGCCCGGAAAAAGGAAGTTGATCACCTGCCGGCGGCCGTTTTCGAGCGTCGTGTAACGCGTTCCCATGCCCGACAGCACGGTATAGAGCTGCGGACTGTTCGAGCCTTCAAGAAGGATCGTCGTGCCGGGATCGACGTTCAGCTCTCCGGTCTTGAAGGATTGCATGAAGGACAGTTCCTCCTCAGTGAAGGGCGTGAACAGGTCCTTCTTGCGGAGCGGACAGTTCTTGCAGGCTGTGCTCGTCATGTCTGGAAATCCCTCGGGGCATGTGTCGCAGTTTAATGCGCGCGCCGTCGTTTGGTTCCAAAGTCAGATCTTTCGGGGGAACGAAATGTCTGCTGATGCGTCATGGTCCGCGAAACGTGCCGTCTATCTCGTGGCCGTGCAGGATTTTGTCGTGTCCCAGGACCTGATCGACACGGTCCGGGATTTCGATCCGACTGCAGAGGTGATCACCGCGCGCGATTGTCACGGGGCACTTCTCGCGGTCACGTCACATCCGCGCCTGACGCTCGGCTTCGTCGAGGCGGGACCGGACCGGGTCGCGCGCGCGCACCTCGATGTCGCGATACGCCGCCGCCGTGGCCGGCTCGTGCTCCTGGGCGACGAAGCCGAGGAGGAATGGGAGAGCGGCGCGCATGCCGGGGGCGACTGGCCCGTGCTTATGCGCCCGTTTTCCACCCAGACCGTGACCGCGATGCTGGCAGCCGGTCGCTGCGCTCGGGGAACCGCCGCCGCGGGGCTGCGTTCTTCTAGCAGGAGGGCCGCGACGCGGTCCGGCCCTTGAACGCAGTATGGCGCCCCTTCGGGCGCGGTTCAGAAAGGAATTGCCATGAAAGACGCGATGAAGGTCGTCCCCGAAGCCGAGACCGTCAAGACCGGGGTTCAGAAGGTGAAACCGGTCGCCAAGGGGCTCGCCGAAGCTCTCGCCGATACCTACCGCATGGTCTTCAAGACTCATGCCTATCACTGGAACGTCGAAGGTCCGCTGTTCCATCCGATCCACATGCTGACCGACGGGCAATATGCCGACATGTTCCAGGCGGCCGACGAGATCGCCGAACGCATCCGCGCACTGGGTCAACTCGCCCCGGCGCGGCTCAGCGAGGTGATCGAGGGCTCCGTGGTGAAGGATGCGGACAAACTGCCGTCGGCGCAGACGATGGTCGAGGATCTCGCGGCCGATCACGAGAAGGTCGCCAAGCGTATGCATGCGCTGATCAAGCTGGCCGACGAGCACGACGACCCGGTAACGGCGGACCTGATCACGGCGCGCTCGGCGTTCCACGAAAAGGCGGCGTGGATGCTGCGCGCCACCGCGAAGTGAGCATATGTTGCGAAAAAGCCGGGCAGGTCCCTGCCCGGCTTTTCGTTTGATGCATC
>JBNKFC010000582.1:0-8603 GCA_050289105.1 Paracoccaceae bacterium
GCTGGAAAAGGTCGTTTCGCTGATGCGCGAGAAGGGACAGGCGCTGGCGGCTGCCGGGTTCGGGGGCGGCAACGCCTATGACGCGCTGGTCGATGATTACGAGCCCGAGGCGACGGCCGAAGGACTCGCCGCGATGTTCGACCGGATGCGCCCCCGTCTTGTCGCCTTGCGTGAGGCGGTTTTGGGTGCCGGCAATCAGCCCGTGCAGCTTCAGGGCCATTTCCCTGAGGCGCGCCAGCTCGGCCTTGCCCGCGACCTCGCGACGGCGTTCGGTTATGACTGGAATCGCGGGCGGCTCGACCTTGCCGTGCACCCGTTCTCGTCCGGGTCGGGCAATGATGCGCGGATCACCACGCGGGTGGTCGAGAGCGAACCGTTCAACTGCTTCTACTCGACGATTCACGAGGTCGGTCACGCCACCTATGAGCTTGGCATCGACCAGACCCATCTCTTCACCCCGCTCGGGCAGGGCGTCTCGATGGGCGTGCATGAAAGCCAGAGCCGGATATACGAGAACCAGCTTGGCCGCAGCCGCGCCTTTACCGGCTGGCTGCACGGGCAGATGCACGCGGTCTTCGGCGATCACGGGGTCGCGTCGCCGGACGAGTTCTACCGGATCGTCAACCGGGTTGGCTCGGGCTTCATCCGCACCGAGGCGGACGAGGTCCACTACAACCTCCACATCATGATGCGCTTCGATCTTGAACGCGCGCTCTTTGGCGGCAAGCTTGAGGTTGCCGACCTTGAAGAGGCCTGGAATGTTCGATTTGTGAAAGATTTTGGCGTTGCTGTCGACAAACCAGCACATGGAATGTTGCAGGATGTTCATTGGTCGGTCGGCCTTTTTGGCTACTTCCCGACCTATTCCCTTGGCAATGTCTACGCGGGATGCCTGCACCGGGCACTACGCTCCGACATTCCCGATCTCGACGACGCGCTCGCGAAGGGCGATGCAAGGCCGGCGACGGAATGGTTGCGCGAGAAGGTGCAGCGCTACGGCGGGCTCTACAAACCCGCGGAGGTGATCGAGCGCGCGTGTGGCTTCGTGCCGTCCGAGGCGCCGCTTCTCGATTATCTGGAAGAGAAGTTCCGGGCGATCTACGGGCTCTGACCCGATGTCGCGCGACGAAAGCCTCGGCGTCTGGCTTCTCGCGATCGGCCAGACCGCGGGCTTCGCCGCGCTCATCTACATCTTCGGCGCGATCATCCTTTCGCTGGAAGACGGCAGCGGCTGGACCCGGGCCGAGCTCGCGCTCGGGCCGACCTTCGCGCTTCTTACCCAGGCGGTTCTGGCGCCGTTCTCCGGACGGCTCGTGGACAAGGGCTACGGGGGAACGCTCCTTGGCGGGGCGGCGGTACTGGGCGGGTTCTGCCTTGCGCTCCTGTCGCAAGTGACCGCGCTCTGGCTCTGGTATGTCCTCTGGATCGTCATCGGCGTCGCGCAGGCGGCGAGCCTATACGAGACCTGCTTCTCCTTCCTGACCCGCCGCCTCGGCCCGGAGGCGCGCAGGGGGATCATCCGGGTAACGCTGGTGGCGGGCTTCGCCTCCACCTTCGCCTTTCCCCTCGGTGCATGGACGGGCGCGGCCTTCGGCTGGCGCGGCGCGATCCTCGTCTTCGCGGCGGTGGAACTTCTGGTGACGCTGCCGGCCAACATCCTTGGCGTGCGCTTCATGCGGCGGGGCGAGCGGCGTGGCGGTCCGGTGGTGGCGACGCCGAGGGGGGCGGTCCGCGCGGTGCTCCGCAAGCCGGAATTCTGGGCGCTCGCCGGGTTCTTCGGGCTTCTGATGGGCAACCACATGATGCTGACGACCTTCGCCCTGCTGATCCTGACCGAACGGGGGGCCGAGGCGGCGGTGGCGGTCCTGATTGCATCGACCGTCGGGCCGATGCAGGTAGCGGGACGCGTCCTATTGATGCTGGGAGGCGCCCGGATTCACGCGGGCGCCGCCGCCCGAGCCATCGCCATCGGCATGAGCCTGGCAAGCTTCACCCTGTTGATCGCCGCCGGCCAGTTTGCCCTCTTCCTATTCTATGCGATCTGTCAGGGCGCATCCATCGGGGTCCAGTCGATCCTGAGGCCGCTTCTGACCGCCGAGGCACTTGGCCAGGAGAATTTCGGAGCAATGAGCGGGGCGCTGGCGATGGCGCCGCTGACGGCGTCGGCCGCGGCACCGTTCCTTGGCGCGCTCTTGATCGGGGCAGGGGGCGTCACGCTCCTCCTGTCGGTAACGCTGGTCTTTGCCCTTGGAGCGCTCGGGCTGGCCCTCTGGCTTCGGACGCGCGGGATCTGAGACCCGGGGGCGCTGCCCCCGGACCCCCGGAGTATTTTCGAACAGAAGAAGGGGATCAGGCCCAGTCTGGCTGTCGCTTTTCGAGGAATGCGGAAATGCCTTCCTCGGTGTCGCGCCAGAGCATGTTCTCGACCATGACCTGGGCCGCGTAGTCGTAGGCCTCGGCCCGTGTCATCTCGACCTGGTCGTAAAAGGCGCGTTTGCCGATCTTGACGGCTGCGGTGAGTTTCTTGGCAACAATCCCGGCCAGCGCGCGGGTCTCGGCGGCGAGGCTCTCGGCAGGCACGGACTTGTTGATCAGGCCGACCTCGCGGGCGCGGGTGGCATCGATGAACTGGCCGGTCGTGAGCATCTCGAAGGCGACCTTGCGGGGAACGTTGCGCGAGAGCGCGACCATTGGGGTCGAGCAGAAGAGCCCGATATTGACGCCGTTGACACCGAAGCGCGTGCCCTCGGCCGCGACGGCCATGTCGCAGGAGGCGACGAGCTGGCATCCGGCGGCGGTGGCAATACCGTGAACCTCGGCGATGACCGGCTGCGGCAGGGCGGGGATCATCTGCATGACCTCGGCGCAGCGAGCGAAGAGATCGAAGAAATAGGCCCGGCCCTTGTCCGCGGCTTCGCGCCCGCGCTGCATCTCTTTCAGGTCGTGGCCAGCGCAGAAGGCCTTGCCCTCACCCTTCAGGATCACGACGCGGATGCTCTTGTCCTCGGAAAGGCGTCCGAATTCGGCCTTCAGCGCCGCAAGCATGGCATCGGAGAGCGCATTGAGGCTGCCGGGCGCGTTCAGCGTCAGCGTTGCAATGCCGTCTTCGTCGGTGCGCAGGAGCAGGTCTTCGGTCATCTTGTCATTTCCTTTCGTTCCGGGAAGTCTAGGTGCGGGACGGCGGAGAGGGAAGATGCAGATGGTGATGACAGAGGCGGATCTGACCGCATTTCTTCTGCGCGACTTTCCGCAGGTCGGCGGCGATTTCGCGATCGAGCATCTGACCGAAGACGGGATTGTCATGCGGCTCAAGGTGGCCGAGCGGCATCTGCGCCCGGGCGGCACGGTTTCGGGGCCGTCGATCTTCGCCCTTGCCGATGTCGCCGTCTATCTTGCGATCCTCGCGCGTATCGGGCCCGTCGCGCTCGCGGTGACGACGAATGCGGCCGTCGATTTCCTGCGCAAGCCCGACGCCGGGCGCGATCTGATCGGGACGGCACGGCTCCTGAAGCTCGGCCGGGTTCTGGCGGTTGGCGATGTCCTCGTCCGGTCCGAAGGGCAGGATGCCGTCGTGGCGCGGGCGAGCATGACTTATTCGATCCCGCCCCGCCGCTGACGCCGCGGGCTAACGCAATCTCAACCTTGATCGACGAAGGTCCGGGCACCGAGTTGTGCGGAAAGGACATTCGTGACTGGACCTTTGTCTGGATTGATGCGCGCTGGTCTCATGGCGTTTGTGACGGCCAGTGCGGCCGGCACCGGGGTGGGGGCCGCGACAGTGAGCTATCCGTTGGACCTGACGGTCTGCATCCCTGCGACTTCGCTGACTGCGACGCTGCCGCCCGGACTTGCTTGCGGGGCGGACGAAGCGGTGCTGATCCGGCAGGACAGCTCCTATGTCGCCGCCTCGGCGGCTGCGATCCGCGCGCGTGCGGAAATGGTCACGGTGCTTGCCCTGGTGGCTGCCGCGTCCGAGGCGATGCGCCGCGGTGCCATGATCTGGAGGCAGGCCGGTGTCCTGGGCGACGTCCCTCTGTTGCGCGCCGATATCTCGGTCCTGCGGGGCGGTCTGCCCGGCGGCGGGCCTTTACCCGCGCGCATTCCAGTTGCCAACATCGCCGGGCCTATGCCTGGGTTGGATCCCAGCGATGTCGTCTTCCCGGGTGAGGCGGCCGCACGGTTCTGGATGTGGCGACTGCATCGGGGGCGGTTGCTGGAATGGACTGGATGGTGGGGATCAGTTCTCGTTCCCTTCGGCACGGCACGAGCCTCATCATCCGTCGAATTCGATGGACCGCAGGTGGCGTTCGGCCTTCCGCCCGTTCCGAAACAGGGTTTCTCCGTGATGCCGCCCATCGCGTTGCCAAAGCTGCCCGGCAGCATCAGGGATACGCCGTTTTCGCCGGTTCCCGTGCCCGTGTCGGGCGGGTTTGTGCCCCTGTTAAGCGCGCTTTTCTCTGCGCAGGCGTTGTGTCGAAGACGACGGGCCTGTCAATGTCGGCGTTCCGGAGCGGATCCGACCGGCCATCTTGATCGAGGAACAGACCCTTCCTGTGGGGTAAAATAATACCATTATCGTAATGCATTGAAATGCAATCGGAAATTATTGCAAGATCCCCTTGACTGGCGCGGCGGGATGCTGGAAAAGCCGGCATCCGAATTCGGGCACTCCTTTGTGCCCATTCCGTTCCCGAACTCGAAGGGCAACCGATGAAAACCTATACCGCGAAACCGGCGGAGATCGAGAAGAAGTGGATCCTGATCGACGCCGAGGGCGTCGTTCTTGGCCGTCTCGCCACGATCGTCGCCAACCGCCTCCGTGGCAAACACAAGCCGACCTTCACGCCGCACATGGACATGGGCGACAACGTGATCGTCATCAATGCCGACAAGGTGCAGATGACCGGCAACAAGCGCGCCGACAAGCGCTATTACTGGCATACCGGCCATCCGGGCGGGATCAAGTTCCGCACGGCCGAGCAGGTGCTCGACGGTGCCCATCCCGAGCGGGTGGTGATCAAGGCGGTCGAACGCATGATCACCCGCAACCGGCTTGGCAAGCAGCAGATGACCCATCTGCGCGTTTATGCCGGGGCCGATCATCCGCATGAGGCGCAGTCGCCCGAAGTCCTCGACGTCAAGTCGATGAACCCGAAGAACACCCGGAGCGCATGAGCATGGCCGACGAAATCAAATCTCTCGACGATCTGAAATCGGCCGTGTCGGGCACGCCCGCCGCCGTCGAAGCGATGGACGCCCCGCGCGAGCCGCAGCGCGACGCGCTCGGCCGCTCCTACGCGACCGGCAAGCGCAAGGACGCGGTCGCCCGCGTCTGGATCAAGCCGGGCTCCGGCAAGGTCACCGTCAACGGCAAGGAAATGGCCGCCTACTTCGCGCGCCCGGTTCTCCAGATGATCCTTCGCCAGCCGTTCCAGGTCGCCAATGTCGAAGGCCAGTTCGACGTGATGGCCACGGTCGCCGGCGGCGGTCTCTCGGGACAGGCCGGTGCGGTGAAGCACGGAATCAGCCGCGCGCTCCAGCTCTATGAACCGAGCCTGCGGCCTGCGCTGAAAGCCGCCGGTTTCCTCACCCGTGACAGCCGCGTGGTCGAGCGGAAGAAGTACGGCAAGCGCAAGGCGCGCCGGTCCTTCCAGTTCTCGGAGCGCTGATATCGCGTCCGGTTCAGGACCGATCGCAAGATCTTGGGCGCGCCCGCCGGGCGCGCCCTTTTTCGTTCGAAAATCACGCATTTTCCGCCTGTTGCACGGGGGACTCGCTCACGCGGAAGTGTGAGGGAGTGGATTGACGCGCGGGCAGCCTGCACGCAATGGTCGCGCCATTGAGGCAGATAAAAGAGCAGCAAAATGCCCCTCCAGTCCTACCACAGCTCCTACGGGGGCTTTGATTTCCTTGGCTTGCGCAAAGGACCCTCGGGTTCGGTCGAGATCGTCTATGACGACGGCGTCGCCCGCCGGATGATCTGGCGCGTCCGCACGCAGGCGGCCGATCACACGATTGGCGAGGTCCTGCGGTATGCGGTCGATCAGACCCGCGTGCTGCCGGCACTTCTGTCGGAGCTGAAGCGCCGCTCGATCGCGATCGAGGCCGTGGCGGCCTGAGCTGATAGGCGCCGGCTGGCAGGTGCCGTGTGGTTGTGAAAAAGACCGCCGCACCCTGGGTCGTAAACGGCATCGGCCTGATGCGAGGTCATGCCAAAGGCCGCGCCATTCCGGACACCCGTTCGCTCAGAAAAAAATGGCCGGGCAGAGCCCGGCCAAGGAAGAGGGTCCGTCGGGGATGATCGGGACCCTGATTCAGCGCCAGAACGGGCGCAGTGCCTCGTCCTCGCAGAGGGCGCGATCGAGGCCGATATCGCGGATCAGATGATCGTCGAGTCGGGACAGCGCGAGCCTGCTGCGGCGGAGGCCCGCCCATTGACGCACAAGGCGGCCGAATTGCGTGACCGGGGCCAGCACGGTCGTGCGGCCGTTCGGAAGATGCAGTTTCGGGGCGGTTCTTGCGGCATGGCTCATGGCGCACCTTTTGTATTGATACAAATTGGACAATTCGATATTTGTATTCCTACAATGCGTTCAGGCCGGGTTCCAGAGGTACATTGTGGCTGATACAATTTGGCAACCGGACCTGTCGCGCTTCGATGGTCCGAAATACCTCGCGCTGACGCGCGCGCTGCGCGATGCGGTGCGAACGGGCGGGCTTGAAAAGGGTGCGCGCCTGCCGCCGGTTCGCGATCTGGCCTGGCGCCTTGGCATGACGCCCGGCACGGTGGCGCGGGCCTATCAGATCGTGACGCAGGAAGGACTGCTTGAGGCGGCGGTGGGGCGCGGAACGTTCGTCGCCGCGACGCGCCCGAAATTCGGGGCATCTCAGGCGCTTATTCTCGATGCCCCGACGCGCGCCAGGGACGATGTGGCAACCGGGGCCGGACCGGCGGACCTGCGCAGTCCCCAGCTTCCCGATGTCGGTCAGAACGCCGCGATTTCCGCGATCTATCAGCGGCTGGCGGAGCATGGAGACTTCGGATATCTCGGCTATCCCGATCTGAAACGCGACCTCGACTTGCGCGTCGCCCTCGTCGACTGGCTTTCGGACCGCAATCTCGGCTCCTTCGGGGCGGATGACATTGTATTGACACAAGGTGGGCAGAACGCCATCGGCCTTGCCCTGCAATGCTGCCTCAAGGGCGCCCGTCCGCATGTGATCCTTGAAGAACTGGCTTATCCTGGCTTTCGCCATGCCGCCCGGCTCAACCGCGCCGAGATCGTCCCGGTTGCCATCGATGGCGCCGGCCTATCGGCCGAGGCGCTGGACGAGGCCTGCCGGCGCACCGGTGCCCGCATCGTCTGTGTCACCACCGAGGCGCAGAACCCGACCACGGTGCGGATGCCGATGGAGCGCCGCGCCGAGATCGTCGCGGTCGCGCGCCATCACGACCTTCAGATCCTTGAGGACGACTGCTATTCGGTGGGCGTGGCCAGTGCGCCGTCGCTGCGCGCCCTTGCCCCCGAACGCACCTGGCATATCACCTCCATCTCCAAGTCGCTGGCCGCGGGGTTTCGCTTCGGCGGCATCGTCTGTCCGTCCGGACAGGGTGAACCCGCCCGCCTGGCCGCGCAGCATTCCTATTTCGGCCTCGCGCGACCCATCGTCGATCTGATGATGGGGCTTTTCACATCGGGTGAGGCGCCACGGTTGCGCGACAGGGCGCAGGCGGTGTTTGCGCGGCGACTCGAGATGACGCTCAATACGCTCGGCACCTTCGATATCGCCTGGCAGAAGGGCCTCGCCTTCGTCTGGCTGAAGATGCCGAATGGCTGGCGGGCCTCCACCTTCGTCCGCGAGGCCGAGTCCGAGGGCGTGCTGGTGCGCTCGGCCGACGAATATGCATTGATCGACAGCCATTCACCGAACGCGGTGCGCATTGCGCTTGATGGCCATTCGCCGGAAGCGGAGTTTGCCCGTGCGCTGGACGCGATGGCGCGCTTGTTGCGCAATCCGCCCGGCGACCTGCCGGTCTGACGCCCCGTGCCCGGCCGTATCATCGAGACGGAAGCCTGCGTGGCCGAAGGTGCGGCCTGGCTTGCCGCGTGCGAGCCGCGATTCGCGATGCTGCTGGACGAGACGGGCCCGTTGCCTTTGCGGCGCAAGCCGGACGGTTTCCCGGCGCTCCTTGACGCGATCCTCGGACAACAAGTCTCCACTGCGTCGGCCGCCGCGCTGCTGGCCCGGATGGAGGCGGCCGGGCTGGTCACCGAAGCGGCCGTCGCGGTGGCGTCGGAGGACGATCTGCGGGCCTGTGGGCTCAGCCGGCAGAAGATCCGCTATGCCCATGCGCTGGCCCGTGCCGGCCTTGACTACGCCGCGCTACGTCATTGCCCGGATGAGGATGTCATCGCCACGCTGACCGCGCTTCCCGGCATCGGTCGCTGGACGGCCGAGGTCTATGCGATGATCTCGCTCGGCCGGGCGGATGTCTTCGCGCCGGGTGATCTCGCCCTGCAAGAGGCCGCGCGGCTTCTCTTCGATCTGCCGGACCGTCCGTCCGAACGCGCCCTTCGCACAATGGCTGAGGACTGGCGCCC
>JBNKFC010000583.1:0-4455 GCA_050289105.1 Paracoccaceae bacterium
TTCTGTGCGACGCGCGCATGGTCAGCGAAGGCATCACGCGTCCGCGGCTGCCGGCTGGAAACGAGGTGATCTGCACTCTGCAGGATCCACGCGTGCCGGGGATGGCGCAGGCGATGGGCAACACCCGTTCGGCCGCGGCGCTCGAACTCTGGCGGCCGCATCTTGCGGGTGCGGTCGTGGCGATCGGCAATGCGCCGACCGCGCTTTTCCACCTACTCAACATGCTCGAAGACCCTGCCTGCCCGCGGCCGGCGGCGATCATCGGCTGCCCGGTGGGATTTGTCGGCGCGGCGGAATCGAAGGATGCGCTGATGGCCGATCTGCCTGCAGCGTCGCTGATCGCGCAGGGGCGGCTCGGCGGATCCGCGATCACCGTGGCCGCCGTCAACGCGCTTGCCAGTCGGAAGGAATGACGATGGGAAAGGTCATTTGCGTCGGTCTCGGCCCCGGCGATCCTGAACTGATGAGCGTCAGGGCCGACCGGCTGGTACGGGGCGCGGCCCATATCGCCTATTTTCGGAAGGCAGGACGGGCGGGTCAGGCGCGGCAGATCGTGAACGGCATGATCGGTACCGGCGTGACGGAATATCCGATGGAATATCCGGTTACGACGGAGATCCATTTTTCCGACCCCGAATACAACCGGCTGCTGGCCGAGTTCTATGAGGGCTGGGCCAAGAAACTCGCCGATCTGGCCGAAACAGAGACTGTTGTGGTGATTTGCGAGGGCGATCCGTTCTTCTACGGCTCGTTCATGCACCTGCATTCCCGGCTGCAGGGGCGGGCGGAGGTGGAAGTCGTTCCCGGCATCACCGGCATGTCCGGCTGCTGGACCGCGACGGGCGTTCCGATCACCTGGGGCGATGACGTGCTGACCGTTCTGATGGCGACCTTGCCGGAGGAGGAACTCGCGGCCCGTGCCCGAGATGCCGACGCGCTCGTGGTGATGAAGATCGGCCGCAACCTGCCGAAGCTCCGCCGGGCGCTTGCCACCGCGGGGCGGCTTGGCGCCGCTTGGATCGTGGAACGGGGCACGATGGAAGGGCAGCGCGTCCAGCGTCTGTCGGAGGCCGATGAGGTCACGCCGTATTTCTCTATCGTCGTCGTGCATGGTCAGGGTCGGCGGCCATGACGGGCTGGATCGCCGTCGCGGGCCTCGGGCCGGGGAATGAGGCGCTTGTGACCGATGAGGTCCGCGCAGCCCTTGCCGAGGCGACCGATGTCGTCGGCTACATTCCTTATGTCGCCCGGGTTGCGCCGCGGCCGGGGCTCACATTGCACCCGTCGGATAACCGGGTGGAACTGGACCGCGCCGGGCACGCGCTCGACATGGCGGCGGATGGACGGCGGGTCGTTATCGTTTCCTCAGGCGATCCCGGCGTCTTCGCGATGGCTTCGGCTCTGTTCGAGGCGCTTGAGGCGCGGCCGGACCCCGGGGCATTCGACATCCGCATCCTTCCCGGCATCACCGCGATGCTTGCCGCCGCAGCCCGGCTCGGGGCGCCGCTCGGACATGATTTCTGCGCGATCAACCTCTCCGACAACCTGAAACCGTGGGAGCTGATCGAGCATCGCCTGCGGTTGGCGGCACAGGCGGGGTTTGCGATGGCGTTCTACAACCCGCGTTCGAAAAGCCGCCCGCATCAGTTCGCGCGTGCGCTCGATATCCTGCGGGAAGAATGCGGCGGCGAAAGGCTGATCTCGTTCGCGCGGGCCGTCACGACGCCGGACGAGCGGCTGAGTACCGTGACGCTCGCGGAAGCGACGCCGGAGATGGCCGACATGCGCACCGTCGTGATCGTCGGAAACGGCGAGACGCGCCGTGTCGGGCGATTCGTCTACACGCCGAGGTCTGCGGGATGACCGAGAAACGCCATTACGCCGGCGACATCCCTGGCGATCCGTCGTGGCGGCAAAACCGGTCGGTCGATCATGATGACCGGAATGCGCAGGTTGCGGGCGGCGTCGAGCTTGGCCCTTGCGCCACTGCCACCGGAATTCTTGGCGACGATCAGATTGACGCGGCGGGACTTCAGGAGCTTGAGGTCTCCCTCTTCAGTGAACGGACCACGGGCCACGACGATCTCCGCGTCAGTCAAGGGCAGTTTACCGGCGGGAGGATCGACGAAACGCAGAAGGTACTGGTGCCAAGGCTTGCTGGCGAATGCCGAGAGGGTCTGGCGGCCGATGGCCAGAAAGATGCGGCACGGTTCTTCCGGCAAGGCAGCGACTGCGCTCGCGATATCGGCGACATGGGTCCAGTCGTCGCCATCGCCCGCTTGCCATGGCGCGCGCTCAAAGGCGCAAAGCGGCAGGCCGGTTTGCTCCGCGGCCGCGATCGCGTTGCGGCTCATCCCCGCGGCGAACGGGTGTGTCGCATCCACGATATGGGTGATTCCCTCCGCGGTCAGCCAGGACGTGAGGCCTTCGACCCCCCCGAATCCTCCGATCCGCGTCGGGATCGGTTGATCTGTCGGCGCGTCGGTGCGGCCGGCATAAGAATAAACAGCCGGGATTCCCTGCTCCGCGAACCGGCGCGCGATCAAGGAAGCTTCCGTCGTTCCGCCGAGAAGAAGGACGCGCGTCATGTCTGATCCCTGGCTCACCATCGTCGGTATCGGCGAAGATGGTCATGCCGGATTGCCGGATGCAAGCCGGGAGGCGATCGCGCAGGCTGAAATCATCTTCGGCGGGCCCCGGCATCTCGAGCTTGCCGGTGCGGGCGCAAAGGGGCGGCCTTGGCCAGTTCCCTTCGATATCGACCCTGTTCTGGCGGAAAAGGGCCGAAAGGTTGTGGTCCTGACCTCTGGTGATCCGTTCTGGTTTGGAGCGGGCGCGCAGATTGCGAAGCATGTGCCGCGTGATCAGCTCCGGGTGATTCCGGTGCCATCGGTGTTCTCGTTGGCAGCAGCGCATCTCGGCTGGTCGATCCAGAACACCGCCTGCCTGGGGCTTCATGCGGCACCTTTTGAGCGGCTGATCCCGGGGCTCTATCCCGGCGCCGCGATCATCGCGACGGTCCGCGACGGGACCGTGCCCGCGACGCTCGCGGCCTGGCTGGTAGAGCGGGGCTTCGGTGCAACCCATGTTCACGTGATGGAGCGGCTGGGCGGCCCACGGCAGCGCGTTCGCATGCGGCGTGCCGACGCCTTTGATCTTGCCGATGTCGACGCCCCGGTCGCGGTGGCCCTCGAAGTCGCGGGCGCGCCGGGTCTGATGCGCGGATTTGGCCTTGCCGACGAGCTTTTCGCCACCGACGGGCAGATCACCAAGCGGCCGGTGCGCGCGATCACGATGTCCACCCTCGCGCCGCGCCCCGGCGCGCTCTTGTGGGATATCGGGGCGGGATCCGGTTCGATCTCGGTCGAGTGGTGCCTGGCCGGTGGAAGGGCGATTGCCATTGAAACCCGCGAAGACCGCGCCGCGAATGTCAAAGAGAATGCCCGCCGCTTTGGGGTCGATGACCGTTTGCGGGTCGTCGTTGGCCATGCTCCTGAGGCGTTTGACAGGCTTGAACCCCCCGCCGCCGTGTTCATCGGTGGGGGGGCCACCGAGGCGTTGATCTCGCACCTTTGGTCGGTTCTGTCGCCGGGCGTGCGGGTGGTCGTGAATGGCGTCACGCTTGAGACGGAAGCCCTGCTGGCGGCAGAGCATGCGGCGCGCGGCGGGACGTTGATGCGGATTGACTTCGCCGAGGCGGCGCCGCTTGGCCGGATGCGCGGCTGGGCTGTGGCGCGGCCGGTGGTGCAGTGGAGCACTGTCAGATGATCCGCGTTCTGGGAATAGGCTGCCGGCGTGGGGCGACCGAGGCGGCGCTGCGTGACGCCGCCGAGAGGGCGCTGTCATGCGCGCCCGGACCACTGGATCGGCTCGCAACTCTGAAAGAAAGGGCCGAAACAGAGTCTATTTTGGCCTTTGCGGCCGACAGGGGGCTCAAGGTTGTCGCGCTGGACGAGGCGGCATTGAGGGGGTGTCAGACGACAACTCACTCGGCCCGGATCGAATCCCGGTTTGGCACCGGAAGCGTGGCGGAGGCGGCTGCTCTCGTCGCCGCCGGAACTGGCGCGCGGCTGTGCTGCGCCCGGCAGATTTCAACCGATGGCACGGCCACGGCCGCCATCGCGGAAGGAGATGGACAATGACGGTGCATTTCATTGGCGCAGGTCCCGGCGCCGCGGATTTGTTGACACTGCGCGGCCGCGATCTGATCGCGGCGTCGCCGGTTTGCCTCTATGCCGGATCGCTGGTGCCTGAGGCGGTACTGGCGCATTGCCCAAAAGGCGCGAAGATCGTCAACACCGCGCCGATGTCGCTCGACGACATCATCGCGGAGATTGCCGCCGCGCACGCCGCCGGCCTAGATGTGGCGCGCCTGCATTCCGGCGACCTTTCGGTTTGGTCGGCGATGGGCGAGCAGCTTCGCCGCCTGCGCGCGCTCGGCATTCCCTATGACGT
>JBNKFC010000584.1:0-8504 GCA_050289105.1 Paracoccaceae bacterium
ATCCGGTTCAGAACGCCGGTGCCGCGCGTGTCGGTCAGGAACTGGCCGTGATAGCCGATGAGGCCGCGCGAGGGGACATGTGCCACGATCCGGGTCTTGCCGACGCCGGCGGGCCTCATCTCGACCAGCTCGCCCTTGCGCTGGCCGGTCAGCTTGTCGATCACCACGCCGGAATATTCGTCGTCGACATCGACGATGACTTCCTCGATCGGCTCCAGCCGGACGCCGTTTTCCTCGCGGAAGATCACGCGCGGACGCGAGATCGAGAGCTCGAACCCCTCGCGGCGCATGTTCTCGATCAAGACGCCCATCTGGAGTTCGCCGCGGCCCGAAACGACGAAGGCCTCGCCGCCCGGCGTGTCCTCGATCTTGATCGCGACGTTGGACTCGGCCTCCTTCATCAGCCGCTCGCGGATGACGCGGGACTGGACCTTGGTGCCGTCCTTGCCGGCGAGCGGGCTGTCGTTGATGCCGAAAGTGACCGAGATCGTCGGCGGGTCGATCGGCTGGGCAGGCAGCGGCACGTCGATCGAGAGATCGCAGAGCGTGTCGGCGACGGTGGCCTTGGTCATGCCCGCGAGCGTCACGATATCGCCCGCGACGGCCTCGTCGATGGGCTGCTGCGAGAGGCCCCGGAAAGCGAGGATCTTCGTCACGCGGAACTGCTCGACCCGCTCGCCCTTGCGGGAGAGCGCCTTGATCGTCTCGCCGACCTTCAGCGTGCCGGATTCCACGCGCCCCGTAAGGATGCGGCCGATGAACGGGTCGGCCGAGAGCGTCGTCGCCAGCATCCGGAAGGGCTTGTCGGCATCGGCGATCTGCCGGGGGGCGGGGACGTGCTTGACGATGAGGTCGAAGAGCGCGTCGAGGTTCTTGCGCGGCCCGTCCAGTTCCGCATCGGCCCAGCCTGAGCGGCCCGAGGCGTAGAGATGCGGAAAGTCGAGCTGGTCGTCGTCGGCGCCGAGGTTGGCGAAGAGGTCGAAGACCTCGTTCAGCGCCCGGTCGGGCTCGGCATCCGGCTTGTCGACCTTGTTCAGGACCACGATGGGGCGAAGGCCCAGTGCCAGCGCCTTCGAGGTCACGAACTTCGTCTGCGGCATCGGCCCTTCGGCCGCGTCGACGAGAAGGACGACGCCATCGACCATGTTCAGGATCCGCTCCACCTCGCCGCCGAAATCGGCGTGGCCGGGCGTGTCGACGATGTTGATCCGCACCCCGTCATGTTCGACGCTCGTGCACTTCGCGAGGATGGTGATGCCGCGCTCGCGCTCGATGTCGTTCGAGTCCATGGCCCGTTCGGAGACCTGCTGGTTCTCGCGATAGGTGCCGGATTGCTTGAGAAGCTCGTCCACGAGCGTGGTCTTGCCGTGGTCAACGTGCGCGATGATCGCGATATTGCGAAGGTCCATGAGTCCGCCAATTCCTGAGGTTGGCGCCCCGATAGAGGAATTCGGTCCGGAAGGCCAGCCCCGCCGGCATCAGGTCACGATATAGCGGTCGCGGCGATGGTTCACGGCGATGACGATGTTGACGACAAGCGCTCCGAGGGCCGAGATCGCGACCGTCCCCGCGTCGCGGAGCGTGAGCGCGACGCTGAAGATGGCGACGTCGAACAGAAGCTGCGTCCAGCCCGCACGGAAACCGGTCTTGTCCTGAAGATAGAGTGCGACGATGCCAACACCGCCGAGGCTCGCGCCGTGGCGGAAAAGTGCCAGAAGCGCCGAGCCAGAGATCGCCCCGAAGAGGATCGCACCGACGATCGGGTCGAGATAGGCGAAATCCACCCAGCGCGGGAAGATCATCGCGAGCGCCGACATGAGGCCGACGGCGAGAAAGGTCTTCAGCACGAAGGCCGGCCCGATACGGCGATAGCCCAGCCAGTAGAAGGGCAGGTTGATCGCGAAGAAGACCGGCCCGAACCCCCAGCCCGTTGCGTAGGAAATCAACACCGCGAGGCCCGCCGTCTGTCCGGTCACGAGGCCGAGATGGGTCAGGATGGTGATCCCGAACGCCGCCATGCCTGCGCCATAGGCGATGCCTTGGGCATCTTCGAGAAGGGAGTGGCGGCTGGGATCAGTCATGCTCGGTCCTTGCCGGATTTCCCGGCGCCCGTCCATAGGCCGTGACGCCGAGATTGCCATCTCCGTCGCGCCATGAGACCGTGCGGGGATTTGCAGCAGTTTCGTTATTGAAGGGGTCATACTATGCAGGAAAACCGCGTCGCACTTTTGATCGACGGAGAAAACCTGTCCGCTAAGCATGCTGGGTTTGCGGTCAAGATCGCCGAGGCGCGGGGCAGGGTGGTCATCCGACGGATCTATGGCCATCTGGGCAAGACCGGAGGCTGGGCGACAATGCCTGGGTTTCGCATCATGCATACGCCGAGCGGCAAGAATATCGGGGATCTCGCGCTGTCGCTCGACGCTCTGGAAATGGCGCTGACGGGTCAGGCCGATGAGTTCTTCCTGGCGACCTCGGACCGTGATCTGGCGCTTGTCGCGCTACGCCTCCGCGAGTTGGGATTTCGCGTCACCGGGATCGGAGAGGCGAACAAAGTCGCCACCGAGTTCCGCGCGGCCTGCCAGGAGTTTGTCGAGGTGAAGAGCGCGAACGGGGCCGTCGAACCCGTCGTGAATGGCAAGCCGTCGACGGCCGCAAAGATGCCATTCGAAGCGCGCCTCAGGCTGTTTATCGAACGAGAGGGGGATAAGGCCGGATGGGTGTCGCTCAACGCGTTAGGCCAGCAAAAGGCCAAGGCGAAACAGATATCCAAGGAACATGCTGACATCGGCAAGTCGGCCTCGTGGATCAGCTGGTTTAAAAAACACCAAGATACATTCGAGTTGGACGAACGCGGAACACAATCCCGCGTTCGTCTCAAGTCAACTTAAAGGCCGCCCAGCTCCAGTCAGGCCAGCGCCTTGTTCAGGTACTCGTCGACCTTTTCCAGATAGCCCATCGTGGTCAGCCATTTCTGGTCCGGCCCGACCAGGAGCGCGAGGTCCTTGGTCATGAAGCCGTCCTCGACGCACTGGACCGTCACCTTCTCCAGCGTCTCGGCGAATGTCTGGAGCTGCGCGTTGCCGTCGAGCTTGGCGCGATGCTTGAGGCCCCCGGTCCAGGCGTAGATCGAGGCGATCGAGTTCGTCGAGGTCTCCTTGCCGGCCTGGTGCTGGCGGTAGTGGCGGGTGACGGTGCCGTGGGCGGCCTCTGCCTCGACCGTCTTGCCATCGGGCGTCATCAGGACCGAGGTCATCAGCCCGAGCGAGCCGAAGCCCTGCGCCACGGTGTCGGACTGAACGTCGCCGTCGTAGTTCTTGCAGGCCCAGACATAGCCGCCCGACCATTTCAGAGCCGAGGCAACCATGTCATCGATGAGACGGTGTTCGTAGGTGATGCCGGCGGCCTTGAACTTGTCGGCAAACTCCTCGTCGAAGACCTTCTGGAAGAGGTCCTTGAACCGGCCGTCATAGGCCTTGAGGATGGTGTTCTTGGTCGAGAGGTAGACCGGCCAGCCCTTGACGAGGCCGTAGTTCATCGAGGCGCGGGCGAAGTCGATGATCGACTCGTCGAGGTTGTACATCGCCATCGTCACGCCCGACCCCGGCGCGTCGAAGACGTCCTTCTCGATCACCGTGCCGTCCTCGCCGACGAACTTGATCGTCAGCTTGCCCTTGCCGGGGAAGCGGAAGTCGGTGGCGCGGTACTGGTCGCCGAAGGCGTGGCGGCCGACGACGATCGGCTGGGTCCAGCCCGGCACGAGGCGCGGGACGTTCTTGCAGATGATCGGCTCGCGGAAGATCACGCCGCCGAGGATGTTGCGGATCGTGCCGTTGGGCGAGCGCCACATCTGCTTCAGGCCGAATTCCTCGACGCGCTGCTCATCGGGCGTGATCGTCGCGCATTTGACGCCGACGCCGTATTGCTTGATCGCGTTCGCCGCGTCGATGGTGATCTGGTCGTCGGTGCGGTCGCGCTCCTCGATGCCGAGGTCGTAGTATTTCAGGTCGATGTCGAGATAGGGCAGGATCAGCTTCTTCTTGATGAAGTCCCAGATGATCCGGGTCATCTCGTCGCCGTCGAGTTCGACGACGGGGTTCGCTACCTTGATCTTCGACATGACTTTCTCCGCTTGAGGGCTGACTCGTTGGCGGGGTCATAGCGGAATATCGGCGCCGTGAAAAGACGGTATGCGATAGTATACATCGATATGCTGATATCATCGCCGCGCAATCATGATATGCTTACAAAATGTGCCTCACGCCACGGTTTTTCGGACTGGTCCTTCTGTTTCTCCTCGGCTCCGCTGCCGCGCGGGCCGAAGGGTTGGTGCTGCCCGGAATCGCCGTCGGAATGAAGCGGGCAGGGCCGGTTCTCTGGGTCGACGACGCGGCGAACGCGAAACAGATCGCGGCAATCAAGAAACGGATCGGCGCGGCGGACCGGAAGGTCGGGACGGCGTTCGGTCGGCTTCGGGCCGCACCGCTCTGGCAGGTCTGCGTGACGAAGGCATGCGACCGGCGCAACGGCATGACGAGTCGGGCGATGACGTTGGGCGGGCTGGTCATCACGGTGTCGTCGCGCGCGGTGGGCGATCCCGTGACATACGTGCATGAGCGGGTCCATGCCGAGACGCACCGCGCCGAAGGTTTCGCCGGGCGGCGCAAGGCGCTGCTGCCGACATGGTTCGATGAAGGGCTGGCCACGGTGATCTCGCGATCCGTGGGATATCCGGCGAAGCGGGCGGACTGCCGGCGCTTCTCCGGCTGGACATTGCCGACAAGCCGCAGCGCATTTGTCGCCCTGTCCAAGTCGAACGGCAAGGGGGCGGGACCTGTCTACACGGCATCAGCCTGCGCGGTGCTGGACTGGCTCGACACGGGGCGGAAGCCGGCGGATGCCATCGCGATCCTGCGTGCGGGGCGACGGCTGCCCTGAGATTCGCGATCAGAGGTCGGGGAAATAGCTGCGCAGGCGCATGCGGACGAAATCCCAGATCTGCGGCGCGCCGCGCGCCACCTTCCGGCCAACCCGATCTTCGATCTGGTTCGCGGTGACGTTGTACTCGGTCCAACTGCCGCCGCCCGAGGCGAGGTTGTGCAGGACCGGCTGCACGCGGTCGAGCGACTTGGCAAAGACGGCGTCGGGTGTCTCGGCGGCCTCGAACTCCGCCCAGAGTGCGCGCAACTCGGCGCCGATATCGGCGGGAAGTAGGCCGAAGATGCGGTCCGCAGCGCGGGCCTCGGCCTCCGCCACCTCGGCCGAACCATGGGCGGTGCCGTTCGCGGAATGGATCGGCACGTCCCCCACGTCGATCTCGACGAGGTCGTGCAGGATCAGCATCCGGACCACGCGGTCGATGGAGACGCCCGGCGCCGCATGATCGGCAAGGACCAGCGCATAAAGAGCAAGGTGCCAGCTGTGTTCGCCGGAATTCTCGCGGCGCGACCCGTCGGCCAGCGTGGTGGCGCGGAGAACCTGCTTGAGCCTGTCCGCCTCCATCAGGAAGGCGAACTGGGCGTCGAGCCTGCCTTCGGCCGCGATCTCGACGTCCCGTCGGTTTCCCGCATCCATCTCGCTTTCCCCGCGTCGCCCCGCCGCGCCGTTGATAGCGCAGCGGGGCGGGCAGAGCCAGCGTCAGGCTTCGCGCGACGTCATGTCATTCCGCCGCCATGGCCAGCACGGCGTCGGTGGTCAATGGTTGGCCACCGATGGCCCATTCGCCGCTCTTGACCTCCTTGACGCGGACCCAGGTGACCCCGCGCATGGCCTCACCCTCGACCGAGACGACGGCCTCGGTCACTTTCGAAATCAGCGCGCGCTTCTTCTCGGCGCTGAAGACGCCTTCGATCAGTTCGATATCCACCAGCGGCATAGAATCCTCCTTTGACTGTCGCATCGCTCATCCATCGCAGACCGGGTCGGCCAAGGGCCACTGCACGGAGTGTAGTGATCGCTACAGATTCAGAAGTGGACCCGAGGGCACAACGGGCGCACCATGGTGCTGGACACGAGGAGGGGCGCGATGGCGAACCATGGCTACAACCTGTTCTGCCCGACCGCGATGGCGGCGGAGATTCTCGAACCGCGCTGGACCATGCTGATCCTGTGCGAGATGGGGTCGGGCTCCACGCGGTTCAGCGACATCCAGCGGGGGGTTCCCGGCATGTCGCCCTCGTTGCTCACACGGCGCTTGCGCGAGATGGAAGCCTCGGGCCTTCTGCGCCGCGAGGACATCGCCGGCACCCAGCAGTCGCACTACCTGCTCACGCCGATGGCGCGGGAGCTTTTGCCGCTGATCACCCAGATCGGTGCCTGGGCGCATCGCAACATAGACTCCAAGGTCGCACTGGACCGGCTCGACGACAAGATGCTGATGTGGAACGTGCGGCGCAAGATTGTCCGCTCGCTGTTGCCGGAGCGGCGGACGGTGGTGGAGTTCATGCTCAGCCGGGAAGACGGAACCATCGCGAAATACTGGCTGATCATGCGGCCGGAGCAGGAGACCGATCTCTGTTCCATCGATCCCAAGTTCGACGTCGACCTCTATATCGTGGCCTCGCTCCGAGATTTCACCGCGGCCTGGATGGGCCACAGCCGGTTCGAGACGGAGATCGACGCCGGTCGGATCGCGCTCGTCGGGGACGAGGATCTGGCGCGGACGCTGACGCGCTGGATGGTGAGAAGCTGCTTTGCGGGCGACGATGCCCTGGCGGCGCACCCGTCGCAGCCCGGTCGCGGCGATCGGGACGTCAGGGAACGGCGTTCGCTGCGGGCGGTATAGCGAGCGCGCGGCGCGGTGGTGCCGGTCAGCCGGCGTCCCGGGGTGCCGCGGCGCGGGCGCGTTTCAGTCGACCGGCGAGGAACACCCGCGCCTTGGCTTCGGCGCGTTGAGCGCGGACGGCGGCCATGTACGCTTCCTGGAGCGCGGAGGACGAGGCTTCCACGATCTTGTTCACTTCCGTGACGATCGACTCGTCGCCGGTCTCTGCCACCGCCTTCAGGACGTCCTCGGCCAGGGCGATGCCCAGTTCTTCGGTCGTCGGCATGATCTCACCGCGTCTGTTCGCCGAGCCGCCGGCGGACATAGTCCTGCACGGTCGCGATCATCGGGGCCATGTGCTCTTCCTCGTTCTCGAAGAAATGTCCCGCCCCTTCGATCTGCTCGTGAGTGATGGTGATGCCCTTCTGCTCGCGCAGCTTGCCGACAAGGCTCGCCGTGTCCTTCGGCGGCGCCACGCGGTCGGCGGTGCCGTTGATGATCAGGCCCGACGATGGGCAGGGGGCGAGGAACGAGAAGTCGTACATGTTCGCAGGCGGGGCCACCGAGATGAAGCCGGTGATCTCGGGCCGCCGCATCAGGAGCTGCATGCCGATCCAGGCGCCGAAGCTGAAACCCGCGACCCAGCAATGCTTCGAATTGGGGTTCATCGCCTGCAGGTAGTCGAGCGCCGAGGCCGCGTCGCTGAGTTCGCCGATCCCCTGGTCGTACTCGCCCTGACTGCGGCCGACGCCGCGGAAGTTGAAGCGCAGGACGGTGAAGCCAAGCTCGTGGAACGCATAGTGCAGCCGGTGCACCACGCGGTTGTTCATCGTGCCGCCGAACTGAGGGTGCGGATGCAGGATGATCGCGATTGGCGCGTCGGGCTGTTTTTGCGGATGGTAGCGGCCTTCGAGACGGCCCTCCGGGCCGGCGAAAATGACTTCGGGCATCGCCTGTCTTCTCTTTGCGGGCGCCGCTCACATCAATTATGGCCAAGCCATTCTTGACGATTTTGCTCAGGCACCCTAGAACTGTTCTAAATACCGGCGGGTGCCGGTGACCGGGTGGAAAGGAGTTAAGCGGCCTTCCGTCCGGCGTCAATGTCTTTGCGGGGCTTTAGTCATGAAACTCTCGACCAAGGGACGCTATGCGATGGTCGCACTCGCCGATCTGGCGACGGTGCGGGACGATCAGCTGACCTCGCTGGCCGAGATCTCCAAGCGCCAGGACATCTCGCTGCCCTATCTGGAGCAGCTTTTCGTGAAGCTGCGCCGCGCCGGCCTGGTCGAATCGGTGCGTGGGCCGGGCGGCGGCTACAAGCTGGCGCGCGACCCGGCCGCGATCCGGGTGAGCGAGGTTCTGGAGGCCGTGGACGAGACGGTCAGCGCGCTTCACACCGGGGCGGGCGCCTCGGGCGGCGTGTCTGGCAGCCGGGCGCAATCGCTGGCGAACCGGCTCTGGGAGGGGCTGTCCGCCCATGTCTACGTCTTCCTGCATCAGACCCGGCTGTCGGACGTGATCGGCAACGAGCTGAAGCCCTGTCCCGCGGTGCCGGCGCTCTTCGAACTGGTGGACGAATGAGCGCCCGGGTCTATCTCGACTGGAACGCGACGGCGCCGCTGCGGCCAGAGGCGCGGGACGCGATGGTCGCGGCCTTCGACCTCGTGGGCAACCCGTCCTCGGTCCATGCCGAGGGGCGGACGGCGAAGGCGGCGGTCGAACGGGCGCGCGAGGAGGTGGC
>JBNKFC010000585.1:0-7869 GCA_050289105.1 Paracoccaceae bacterium
ACCCGCATCACGACCGGGTCGCGGGCGTGAAGGGGCCGCAAACGCCTTGGCTTCCCCATTCGAAGCCGGTCTGGTTCACCGAATTTGGCTGCGCGGCCATCGATAAGGGCACCAACGAACCGAACAAGTTCCTCGACCCGAAATCGTCGGAATCGGTCCTGCCGAACTACTCGAATGGGCGACGCGATGACCTAATGCAGATGCAGTATCTGCGCGCGATGATCGACTACTGGCGCGATCCCGCGAACAACCCGGTCTCGGAGGAGTACGGCGCCCATATGGTCGACATGGACCGTGCCCATGTCTGGGCCTGGGATGCTCGACCCTTCCCGCAGTTTCCGGCCAACGCCGAAACCTGGGCCGACGGTGACAACTACGCGCGCGGACACTGGATCACGGGGCGGGTTTCGGCCCAGCCGCTGTCGAGCGTGGTCGCGGAGATATGCGGGCGGTCGGGCGTCGGCGCCGTCGACGTCTCTGGCCTCTATGGCATCGTGCGCGGGTTCTCCGTGGCCGAAAACGGGACCGGGCGGGCGGCACTGCAACCGCTGATGCTCGGCTACGGTTTCGAGGCGCTCGAGCGGGACGGGGTTCTGACGTTCAGGATGCGCGATGGGTTGGTCGATGCCGTGGTCGGGCCAGACAACCTCGCCGTCGGCGAGGAGACGGACGGCTGGGTCGAAACGCTGCGCGCAACCGAAGCGGAGATCGCCGGTCGCGTTCGACTCAATTATGTCGAGGCGGAAGGCGACTACGAGGCGCGCTCGGCCGAGGCGATATTTCCCGACGAAGAAATGCTGGGCGTTGCACAGTCGGAACTCGCGCTGGCGCTGACCCGATCGGAGGGGCAGCGGATCGTCGAGCGCTGGCTTGCAGAGGCGCGGGTCGCGCGCGATGGCGCACGGTTTGCCCTGCCACCGTCGCTCGGGCATCTGGGGGCAGGCGACGTCCTGGCGATGGCGGATGGCGGGCGATACCGCATCGACCGGGTCGAGCAGGTGGGTGCCCTTGCCGTTGAGGCAGTTCGCGTCGAACCAGCGGTCTACGAGCCGTCGGACGAGGCCGAGGAGCGGGTCACACCGCGAAGCTTCGCAGCACCGGTGCCGGTATTCTCGATGTTCCTCGACCTCCCGCTGATGAGCGGGCAGGAGGTGCCGCACCAACCGCATCTGGCGGTAACGGCGACGCCGTGGCCGGGTTCCGCGGTGGTCTATTCCGCAGATGCGGACGCTGGCTACACGCTCAACAAGCTGATTGCGGCAAGATCGGTGATCGGGCGCAGTCAGACGGTTCTCGACGCAGCGGCGCCTGGCGTCTGGGACCGGGGCGCGCCACTGAGGGTCAAGGTGAGCGGTGGAGCGCTGGCATCGGTCGGCCCCGATCAGCTCTTGAACGGCGCGAACCTTATGGCGATCGGCGACGGTACCTCGGACAACTGGGAGCTTTTCCAGTTTGCCACCGCGACGTTGGTGGCACCGGGCACCTATGACCTGTCGCTGCGGCTCAGGGGGCAGGCGGGAACCGACGCTCTGGCCCCTCCGAGTTGGCCGGTTGGAAGCTATGTGGTTCTGATGAACAGTGCCCCGAAGCAGATCGCGCTTTCGGTCGCCGAGCGTGATTTGGCGCGGCACTACCGGATCGGCCCGTCGAGGCGCGGCTATGACGATCTGTCCTACGTCCACCGCGTCGAGGCTTTTGCCGGCAATGGCCTGAGGCCCTTGTCCCCCGCGCATCTGACAGCGCGGCGGACCGGATCCGGCGATCTGGACCTGAGCTGGATCCGGCGCACCCGAGTCAATGGCGACAGCTGGTCGGGTATCGATGTGCCGCTCGGCGAGGCGTCGGAAGCCTACCTCGTGAGGGTGGTGCAGGGAACGTCAGTGCGCCGGGAACTGACGCTCGGCCAGCCGGTCTGGACCTATCCGGCCGGCATGGAAGCGGCGGATGCCATGATGCTGCCTTACGAAATTCATGTGGCCCAGCTCTCCGACGTCTTCGGGCCGGGCCCCTTCAAGAGGATCGTGATCGATGTCTAACACCAACCAGCTCGGCCTGCCGCTTCTGCAGCCGGCTCAGGCGCAGAAACACGTGACGGTAAATGGGGCATTGCTGCGCCTCGACGGGCTTGTCGAACTGACGCTGGTGTCGCGGTCGCTCTCGACGCCACCCGGCGTCGTTATGGATGGCGTTTGCTACGGCGTCCCATTCGGCGCGGTCAACGAGTGGGCCGGGCAGGACGGCAAAATCGCAATCGGCAGCAATGGCGGTTGGGATTTTGCCTCTCCGAAGCGCGGCTGGCGGGCAATGATCCTCGACGAGGGCGCACAAGCGATCTTCGACGGCACGCTCTGGCGCGAAGGCACGGTGACGCTATCGCCGAACAATGCCGGCATGTCCTTCCATGTTGCCGAGATTGACCATGTGATTTCGGCGGGGCCGGTGTCGACGACTGCGGTGCTGATCCCGTCGAACGCGGTCGTTGTCGGGGCCACCGCGCGGGTTGTCACGGCGATCACCGGAACGCTGACGAGTTGGGCGCTGGGTAATCCGGGGGCAGTCGGACGCTATGGGTCAGGAATCGGCAAGGCCGCAGGGGCTTGGGCGAGAGGCGTTCTTGGCCAGCCGACAGCCTTCTATTCACCCGAGGTCATGCAACTCAACGCGACGGGTGGCGACTTCGCCGGCGGTACGGTGCGCATCGCCGTCCACTTCATGGAAATAGCTTTGCCTGATCAGTAGGCGATGCGAACGATCACCCATGGAGACGTCGTGACCGCGGCCCGCGCGGTGCGCGGGCTTCCGATGGCGGAGCAACGGCACATGGTTTTGACGTTGCTCGATCGGGCTCACGCGGCCGACCTGTTCCGCAAGAGGCTCGGTCGTGCGCATCCGTTCTGGGGCAACGGAAGCCTGATGGCGGCGGTTCTGGCCCATACGCCCGTGCGGGACGAGCCGTTCCTGTCGGACATCTCTTACCTTGAGACGCTATCCCTGGTCATCGACACCGTCCTCGACTGGCGCCGGCGCGCGCAATGATCAAATTTTGGAATGGCGCTTCCAGTTCCGATCCGATCTCCTATCTGCTATAGAAGCAGCAGGAACCGGAGGAGCGCGCCATGGCCGAACGTCGTCCCAGAGTTGCACAGGTCGATCCTGTATGGTCGCATGTCTGCGAGGAGGCGCGTGCCGCCGTTCGGGACGAACCGCTGCTCGGCGGCCTTATCCATTCCGGCATCCTGCACCACGCGACGCTGGAGCGGGCGCTGTCCTATCGATTTTCGATGAAGCTCGCCTCTGGCGAGATGAGCGAGCAGATCCTGCGGGAAATCGCCGATGAAGCCTATTCGTCGGATCCGGAGCTTGGTCAGGCGGCGCGGGCCGATATCGTCGCTGTGTATGACCGTGACCCCGCGTGCCACCGCTTCATGCAGCCGATGCTGTTCTTCAAGGGCTTCCAGGCGGTTCAGGCATATCGCATCGGCCACTGGCTTTGGACGCAAGGCCGCCGGGATCTTGCCTATTTCGTCCAGATGCGGGTGAGCGAAGTTTTTGGTGTCGATATCCATCCCAATGCGAAGATCGGCAAGGGGATCATGATCGATCACGCCCATTCCATCGTCATCGGTGAGACGGCGGTGGTCGGCGATAACGTCTCGATGCTCCATTCGGTGACGCTTGGCGGCACCGGGAAGGAAGATGGCGACCGCCACCCGAAGATCGGCAACGGCGTCCTGATCGGGGCGGGGGCGAAGATCCTCGGCAACATCCATATTGGCGAGCGCTCGCGCATCGCGGCGGGATCGGTCGTGCTGCACGATGTGCCCTGCTGCAAGACCGTTGCCGGGGTCCCGGCGAAAATCGTCGGTGAGGCCGGTTGCGATCAGCCGGCGCTGACGATGGACCAGTTGATCGACGACGGGGTCTGAGGCCTCGGTCGGTCGCCAGGTTTCAGTCCGACCTCAAGTCAGAAAAGCGAAGGCCGGGGCGATCAGCCCCGGCCTTTTTTCTTTTTGATGTCCGGCCTCAGGCCATCATCGACAGCGGATTTTCCAGATAGCCGACGATTGCTTTCAGAACGTCGGCCCCGAGCGCCCCGTCAATCACCCGATGATCGACAGAGAGCGTCATCGACATCACAGTCGCCACGCCGATCTCTCCATCCGCTTTCACCACGGGCTTCTTCACCCCGGCGCCGACGGCCAGAATCGCGCCATGCGGTGGGTTGATGACGGCATCGAAGTTTTCGATGCCCATCATGCCGAGGTTGGAGATCGCGAAGCTGCCGCCCTGATATTCGTGGGGCGCGAGTTTGCGAGTCCGCGCCCGCGCCGCGAGGTCCTTCATTTCGGTCGAGAGCGCCGACAGCGTCTTCTTCTCCGCATCCTTCAGGACTGGCGTAAAGAGCCCGCCCTCGATGGCGACAGCCACCGCCACATCCGATGGCTTCAGCTTCAGGATCCGGTCGCCGGCCCACACGGCATTGGCATCCGGCACGTCCTGCAGCGCCAACGCGCAGGCCTTGATGATGAAGTCATTGACCGAAAGCTTCACGCCACGCGCCTCAAGCTGGGCGTTCACCTCGCCCCGGAATTTCATCAGCGCGTCAAGCTGGACGTCGCGACGCAGGTAGAAATGCGGGATGGTCTGCTTGGCCTCGGTCAGCCGCGCCGCGATGGTTTTGCGCATGCCGTCGAGCGGAACTTCCTCGTACTCGCGGCCTTCGTAGAGCTTGGCAACGGTGCTTGCCGACGGACCGGCTGGCATCGGAGCCGCGGCAGATGTCGCGGGTGCCGCAGCGGCCGGGGCGGCGGCTTTCGGTGCGGCAGACGCCGCTTCCACGTCCGCCTTGACGACGCGGCCATGCGGACCGCTGCCGGTCAGCGTCGCGATGTCGACGCCCTTCTCTTTGGCCAGCCGGCGCGCAAGAGGTGACGCCAGAACCCGCGTACCGTCGGATTTCGGGGCGGCGGGGGCCGACGGCGCCGGTGTCGCGGCCGGGGTGGCCGTCTCGGCTGCCGCCGGAGCAGCCGGGGCTGCTTTGGGCGCAGGCGCCGCATCGGCGCTTTCGCCCTCTTCCACCAGGATCGCGATCGGGGTGTTGACCTTCACCCCCGCGGTGCCTTCCGACACGAGGATCTTGCCGACGATGCCTTCATCGACGGCTTCAAATTCCATCGTCGCCTTGTCGGTCTCGATCTCGGCCAGGATGTCGCCGGAGGACACCGTGTCGCCCTCCTTCACCAGCCATTTCGCCAGCGTGCCCTCTTCCATCGTGGGCGAGAGGGCCGGCATCAGGATTTCGGTCGCCATGTGTCTCCCTCCTCAGCGATAGGTAACTTGCTTGACCGCCGCCACGACCTCGTCCGAGGTCACGAGCGCAAGCTTCCCGAGCTTCGCCGCATAGGGCACGGGCACGTCCTTGCCAGTGCAGTTGATGACTGGCGCGTCGAGATAGTCGAACGCCTCCTGCATCAGCACCGCCGAGATGTGGTTGCCGATCGAGCAGACCGGCCAACCTTCCTCGACCGTGACGCAGCGGTTGGTCTTCATGACCGAGTTGATCACCGTCGCCGTGTCGATCGGGCGCAGGGTGCGAAGGTCGATGACCTCGGCGCTGATCCCTTCCTTCGCCAGCTTGTCGGCGGCATCGAGCGTGTGGGTCATGCCGATACCGAACGAGACGAGCGTCACATCCGTGCCTTCGCGCCAGATCTTCGCCTTGCCGAAGGGGATGGTGAAGTCGTCCATGTCCGGCACCTCGAAGCTCCGGCCATAGAGGATCTCGTTTTCGAGGAAGATCACCGGGTTCGGATCGCGGATCGCTGTCTTGAGAAGGCCCTTGGCGTCGGCCGCGGAATACGGCTGAACGACCTTGAGGCCGGGGATCTGCGCATACCATGCCGCATAGTCCTGGCTGTGCTGGGCGGCGACGCGGGCGGCCGCACCGTTCGGGCCGCGGAAGACGATCGGGCAGCCCATCTGGCCGCCGGACATGTAGAGCGTCTTGGCTGCCGAGTTGATGATCTGGTCGATCGCCTGCATCGCGAAGTTGAAGGTCATGAATTCGACGATGGGGCGCAGGCCGCCGAACGCGGAGCCGACGGCGATGCCGGCAAAGCCGTGCTCGGTGATCGGCGTGTCGATCACGCGCTTCGGCCCGAACTGGTCGAGAAGGCCCTGGCTGATCTTGTAGGCGCCCTGGTACTCGCCGACTTCCTCGCCCATGAGGTAGACGTCACCGTCGCGCGACATCTCCTCGGCCATCGCCTCGCGGAGCGCCTCGCGCACCGTCATCGTCTTCATTGCCGTGCCTTCCGGCCAGTCGGGCGAGGTGTCGGCCTTCGGTGCCGCCGGTGCTGCGGCGGCTGCCGCCGGGGCAGGGGTAGGGGCCTCGGCTGGCGCCGCGGCAGGAGCGGACGCTTTCGGCGCAGGTGCGGCTTCGGCGCTTTCGCCTTCCTCGACGAGGACTGCAATCGGTGTGTTCACCTTCACGCCTTCGGTGCCCTCGGCGATCAGGATCTTGCCGACGATGCCTTCATCGACCGCCTCGAACTCCATCGTCGCCTTGTCGGTCTCGATCTCGGCGAGGATCTGGCCGGACGACACCGTGTCACCCTCCTTCACCAGCCATTTCGCAAGCTTGCCTTCCTCCATCGTGGGCGACAGGGCGGGCATGAGAATTTCGGTTGCCATGATGCTGTCCCCCTCAGGCGTTCTGCGGCGCCACGTCGGCGTAGATGTCGGTCCAAAGCTCCTCGAGCGCGGGCTCGGGGCTTTCCTTGGCGAATTCGGCGGCCTCGTTGACGATGGCCTTGATCTCCTTGTCGATGGCCTTGAGGTCATCGTCGGTGGCGTGGCCGCCCTGGAGAAGAAGCTCGCGCACGTGCTCGATCGCGTCGCGCTCCTCGCGCATCTTCTGGACTTCCTCGCGGCTGCGGTATTTCGCCGGGTCGGACATCGAATGGCCGCGGTAACGGTAGGTCATCACCTCGAGGATGTAGGGGCCCTTGCCGGCGCGGCAGTGGGCGACCGCCTTCTCGCTCGCGGCCTTGACCGCGAGAACGTCCATGCCGTCGACCTGCTCGCCGGGGATACCGTAGGCCTGGCCGCGCCCGAACAGCGTGACCGACTTCGTCGAACGCTTCATCGAGGTGCCCATCGCGTACTGGTTGTTCTCGATCACGAAGATCACCGGCAGGTCCCAAAGCTCTGCCATGTTGTAGGTCTCATAGACCTGGCCCTGGTTTGCCGCGCCGTCGCCGAAATAGGCAAACGTCACGCGCTTGTTGTCCTTGTATTTGTCCGCGAAGGCGAGGCCGGCGCCGAGCGGCACCTGCGCGCCGACGATGCCGTGGCCGCCATAGAAATGCTTCTCCTTGGAGAACATGTGCATCGAGCCGCCCTTGCCCTTTGAGAGCCCGCCCTCGCGGCCCGTGAGTTCTGCCATCACGCCCTTGGGGTCCATGCCGCAGGCGAGCATGTGGCCGTGATCGCGGTAGGAGGTTATGCGCTTGTCGCCCTCTTCAGCGGCGGCTTCGAGGCCGACGACGACCGCTTCCTGGCCGATATAGAGCTGGCAGAAACCGCCGATCAGACCCATGCCGTAGAGCTGCCCCGCCTTTTCCTCGAATCGGCGGATAAGCAGCATCTCCCGGTAGTATTTCAGAAGATCTTCCTTGGACGTGTTTGATTTCTCGGCGCTTTTGCGTGCGGCCATCCCCGCGACCTCCCAATGGCGAAAAGATAGTTCAACGTTAAACTACCTTATAACGCAATTGCGCCGGAATCGCGAGGAATTTTTCCGCAGGCATTGGTTGGCAAAAAAGGGCTTCGCCGCTCGGAGGCGCGCGGCGATCCGGGTGGGGGGGG
>JBNKFC010000586.1:0-4092 GCA_050289105.1 Paracoccaceae bacterium
CCGATCGCGATGGAAGAGAAGCTCCGCTTCGCCATCCGCGAAGGCGGCCGCACCGTCGGCGCCGGCGTCGTGTCCAAAATCATCAAGTAAAGACGACAAGGAATGCGGGGGCGGATCCGTCCGGCCCCGACCCTTTCCAGACCGGGCGTGCCACACGTTGCGCGCCCGGTTTCCGTTTGGTAACTCGCCTTCACGTTGAGTTTTCGCACCGATTGATGCTAGGCTTGGGTCAGGCAACGATCGGGGGGGCGTCATGTGGAGACGTAAGACGGCCGAGGCACCCTATGGCTGGTTGAGCTACCGGCAGAACCTCATCGTCCTTTACGAAGACCTCGGACGCCCCGACGGCAAGATAGACGCGCTGATCGAGAAGACCGCCTATGAGGGCGGGCGGGCGCGGCCGGCATTTCCCGAACAGTGGGCTGATCTGAACGAGATGGAGTTGCGTCTCTTTCGCCTGCTCGATGACACGCGGCTCATCGCGGAGACGGAACGCAAGTTCATCGACGCCGAGCAGATGGGTCTTCCGGGCCTGGCGGCATTGCGCGAGCGGTTTCGCGGAGTCGAGGAAGGCGAGACCGCCGGGGCAGAGCGGCACGCGCTGGCGACCACGCTCCTCGAAGCGATGTTCGTGAAATACTCCTACCGCTACGCCGAGCGCGCGAAACGTGCCGAAGTCTCGCAGCGGCTGACCCTCCTGGGCCTCGTGCTGATCGGCGTGCCGACGCTTCTGGTATTCCTTGGTCCGATGGTGGAGGCCGTCTCGCGCTCCATATTCCCGGCCGGCGAACGCGAACTCACCTTCGTTGCGCCTTCGTCCACGCCCATCAAGGGAGTCCTCGAACCCCTGGTCTGGGCATCTTCCGAGTTCGGCGCCTTCTTCATCGTGATGTACTTCGGCATCGCCGGCGCCTATTTTTCGCGGCTCTTCGGATACGCCAAGAAGATGGAACGGCTGCGCTGGAACGAGATGGACCTCGTCTATTCTTCCGGCGCGCTCGCGGTTCGCCTGCTCGTGGGTGCGCTCGCCGCTGTCATCCTCTTCTTCCTGATGATGGGCAAGATCCTGTCCGGCCCCCTTTTCCTTGAAGGCGACTTCAGCCTGTGGTGGCTCGGACCGGAAGCGGATGGGTATTACCCGTTGATCCCCCTCAGACCATCGGCCGACTTCGCCCGGCTCATCGTCTGGTGCACCCTCGCAGGGTTTTCCGAACGCTTCGTTCCGGACCGCTTCGCAGAGCTTGAGGAAAGCGCGCGGGGGACGGGCAGGGCGGACAACAAATAGGCGGCAGGGCCGGCCGAGCAAATCCGTTTTCGGCCGAACGCCCGGACCTGTCAGCGTGCCGGTGTTCACTGTTCCGCTCGAACATTGACGATTCGCTCGATACGCCGCAAAGTCTTCTACCTGCACAGTCCTGCTTGGGAGGTCAGACATGTGCCAGATATTCGCCGGCCAGAATCCCGGCCGCTACGAATCCGAGACCCGTCGTCTGCGCCTGAACGGGCAGAGCACGTCGATCCGGCTTGAACGCGCTTTCTGGCGCATTCTCGACGAGATCGCCGAGCGCGAAGGCATGTCGACGCCCGCCTTCATCTCGCGCCTTCATTCCGAGGTCCTGGAACTCAGGGGCGAGGCGCCGAACTTTACGTCGCTGCTGCGCTGCGCCTGCACGATCCACCTAGGCGAATATGAACGCGACGAGGCGGCGCGGTTCGCCGCCGAATAGCAGGAAAATCCATCTGTAGTATCGGGTTACTACCACCGGCCCGAATTGGTCATCTAACTTTACCAAAATCGCACAGATTTTGGAGGTGGGATGGCCAAGGCAATACATTCGATGATCCGTGTCCTCGAAGAGGCACGATCGGTCGATTTCTACTCGCGCGCATTTGGGCTGAAGGTCGCGGACCGGCTCGATTTCGAAAGCTTCACGCTGATCTACATGTCGAACGATGAGACGAGCTTCGAACTCGAACTCACCGTGAACAAGGGCCGCACGGAGCCCTACGACCTCGGTGACGGCTACGGCCACCTCGCCGTCTCGGTCGCCGACCTCGACGCGACGCATTCACGCCTGACGGCCGAGGGGCTCGCCCCGCGCAAGCTGGTCGATTTCAAGAACGGCGACAAGCTCGTCGCTCGGTTCTTCTTCATCGCCGATCCCGATGGATACCAGATCGAAGTACTCGAACGCGGCGGCCGCTTCCTCTGACAAGCGCCGCCTCACTCTCAGGGAGGAAACTATGCACAGGATTGAACGGAAGGGCCTGACCCGCCGTGCGCTGCTTTCGCGCTCGGTCGCGGCCGGCGCGCTCTGCATCGTTGGCGCTGGCTTCATTGCCGCGCCGAACGCTGCCTGGGCGCTCGAAGTCAGCGTCATCAGCGAACACGAGATGGCGACGCTTCTCCAGATGGCGCGCGACATCTACCCGCACGACAAGGTCGCGGACCAGTACTACGCCGTCGCGGTGAAGGGCTACGACGCCGAGGAGAAGAAGCAGATGGTCGCCGAGGGTGTTGCCGCGCTCGATGCAGCAGCCAAGGCCGCTGGCCATGCCGACTACATGTCGGTGGGCTGGGAAGAGGACCGCGTCAAGCTTCTTCAGGCGATGGAGGACACGCCGTTCTTCCAGACCGTGCGCGGCGGGCTCGTGACCGGTCTCTATAACCAGAAGGATGTCTGGCCGATCTTCGGCTACGAGGGCGAATCCTTCTCGAAGGGCGGTTACATCGACCGCGGCTTCGACGACATCAACTGGCTCTGACCGCGGGGAGGATAACATGGTCGCGAAATTTGATCTGACCGACGACTCCGTTGTGGTCGTCATTGGCACCGGCGCCGGTGGCGGGGTGCTTTCGAACGAACTGGCCCAGAAGGGCATCAAGGTCGTCGCGCTGGAAGCTGGCGGGCGTTACCTGCCCGAGGACTACATCAACGACGAATGGGACAGCTTCGGCCAGCTCGCCTGGACCGATCCGCGCACCACGTCGGGCGACTGGCGCGTGGCAAAGGACTTTTCGGGCCTGCCCGCCTGGATCGTGAAGGCCGTCGGCGGCACGACGATCCACTGGGCCGGCGCCTCGCTCCGGTTCCAGGACCACGAGTGGAAGGCGAAGACCAACTATGGCGATGTCGCGGGGGCAAGCCTTCTCGACTGGCCGATCGACGCGGCAGAGCTGGCGCCCTGGTACGACAAGGCCGAGGCGAAGCTTGGCGTCACCCGCACCGGCGATCGCGCCGGCCTGCCCGGTAACAACAACTTCAAAGTTCTGGAAAAGGGCGCGCTCGCGCTCGGCTACAAGGAAGTCCATACCGGCCGCATGGCGATCAACTCGGCCGATTACGACGACCGGATGTCCTGCCAGCAGACCGGTTTCTGCTTCCAGGGCTGCAAGTGGGGCGCCAAGTGGTCGGCCGCATACACCGACATCCCGCGCGGCGAGGCGACCGGCAACCTAGAGGTTCGCGACCATGCCCATGTCGCGCGCATTCTGCACGACGACAGCGGCAAGGTGACGGGCGTCGAGTATTTCGACAAGGACGGCAACCTGCAGATGCAGAAGGCGCGCATCGTCTGCGTCGCCGGCAACTCCTTCGAAAGCCCGCGTCTGCTGCTGAACTCGGCCTCGTCGATGTTCCCCAACGGTCTGGCCAACTCCTCCGACCAGGTCGGGCGCAACTACATGCGCCACACCACCGGCTCGGTCTATGCGACCTTCGACAAGCCCGTCCGCATGTGGCGCGGCACGACGATGGCCGGGATCGTCCGGGACGAGGCGCGTCACGATCCGTCGCGCGGCTTCGTCGGCGGGTATGAGCTCGAAACCCTGTCGCTGGGTCTCCCGTTCATGGCCGCGTTCCTGAACCCCGGCGCCTGGGGGCGCGAGTTCACGACCGCGATGGACGGCTACGAGAACATGGCCGGCATGTGGATCGTGGGCGAGGACATGCCGCAGGAGACCAACCGGGTGACGCTGAACCACGACGTCAAGGACCGCTTCGGCTTGCCGGTGGCGAACGTCAATTTCTCCGACCACCCGAACGACGTCGCCATGCGGAACCACGCCTACAAGCAGGGCGCGGCGATCTA
>JBNKFC010000587.1:0-3835 GCA_050289105.1 Paracoccaceae bacterium
GATCTTCTCCTGCGCGGCCACGTCGGGCGCCGATCCGGCAAGAGCAGGCATGCCGAGGCCGAGGATGAGGGCGGCAGCAAGGATTTTCGTCGGTCTCATTGTCTCGTCTTTCTGTTGGCCGGGCGGAATGCGCCGGCTTCCTGAGCGCCAGTTGCGGCGCCGAGGCGCGGTTCGCCATCCTCCGACGGTGTGAGAGACCGGACAAAACGCCATCTGCAACCGGGGTTGGATACAGCGGGCAGGATCGGCTCTCCGCGTTTTAGAGATTTCTTAACCATGAGTGCTTTTCTTGGCGGGAACCGAATGGTCTAACGGGCCAAAGGGAATCGTGACGAGGAGGTCCGCATGGCGGGGTCAGTGAACAAGGTCATTCTGGTCGGCAATCTGGGCCGCGACCCGGAGGTGCGGTCATTCCCGAATGGCGGCAAGGTCTGCAACCTGCGGATCGCGACGTCCGAGACCTGGCGTGACCGCAATACGGGCGAGCGCCGGGAAAAGACCGAATGGCATTCGGTCGCGATCTTTTCAGAGCCCCTGGCGAAGATCGCGGAGCAGTACCTGAAGAAGGGGTCCAAGGTCTATATCGAGGGTCAGCTCGAAACCCGCAAATGGCAGGACCAATCGGGCGCGGACCGCTACACGACCGAGGTCGTTCTGCGCCCCTATCGCGGGGAACTGACGCTCCTAGACGGCCGCGGCGACAGTGGCGGCGGCGGATTCGACGATGACCGCTCGGGCGGCGGATCGGGCGGATACGGCGGCGGGTCGGGCGGCTATGGCGGCAGCTCCGGCGGAGGTGCGGGCAGCGGCGGCGGCCGGTCCGATCTCGACGACGAAATCCCGTTCTAAGGGGCGGCGGCGTCCTGATCGGTGAGGGTGACTTGTCCGTGGTAATGGACAAGTCGCCCCATCAGCGGGAAATCCGCGTGGGAATAGAAGACGAACCGCCCCTCCGTGTCCTCCGTTTCATATGTCTCGATCCTCGGACCCAATGCCCGGGGCAAGGGGACACCGAAGACCCGCCAGCCCGCGAAATCCCAATACATCCGGTTCCCCGCGCTCCGGAGTCGGAACGCGAATAGGAACGGGCCGAACTTTTCGTCCAGCGTTCCGTCGGATCCGGCATGAAAGCTGCTGCTGAAGCGCCGGTCGCCGAAGCGCCGACGCCAGACCTGGCGATCCTCGGCCACTGACAGCCAGATCTCGACCTCCATCCTTTCGGCTGGCTTGGGGAAGCCGAAAACCCAGCGCAGAGCTTGCGCGGCGAAGTGCGTCGCGCCCCCGGAAAAGGCGGTGCCCACGTAATGAGCGCGTCGATGATCATGGAAGGCGCGCACGGCCGCGGGCAACGCGTCGTAGTCAGGTCCCAGAAGCGCCCTGAACGCGTTCATCGCGACCTTTGCGCGAGCGCATCCTCGAGCACCGCCATGACAGGTGCCGCATCGACGTCCGACGCGACAAAAGCCTCTCCGATCCCGCGGGCGAGGATGAAGCGCAACCGGCCGTCCACGACCTTCTTGTCCTGGGCCATCAGCGCCATCAGCGCCTCCACCCCCGGCAGCTCGCCCGGAATATCGGCGATGTCGGTCTTCATCCCCATGGCGCGCAGATGCGCCCGCACCCGGCTTGGTGCTTCCTGACTGCACAGGCCAAGCCTCTGCGAAAGCTCGAATGCCAGCGCGCACCCGATCGCGACGCCTTCGCCATGCAAAAGCCGGTCGGAATATCCGGTCGCGGTTTCAAGCGCGTGGCAGAAGGTATGTCCGAGGTTCAGGAGCGCGCGGTCGCCCTCCTCGGTCTCGTCCCGTTCGACGATCCGCGCCTTCATCTCCACCGATCGGCGCACCGCATGTTGCCGGGCCGCGACGTCACCGGAGGCCAGCGCCGGCCCACTCTTTTCCAGCCACTCGAAAAAGCCCGCATCGCCGAGAAGCCCGTATTTCACCACCTCTCCGTAACCGGACAGGAAATCACGCGGCGGCAGCGTGTCGAGCACGCCGATATCGGCGAGAACGAGCGAAGGCTGGTGGAAGGCGCCGATCAGGTTCTTGCCGTGGACCGAATTGATGCCGGTCTTGCCGCCGACCGAACTGTCGACCTGAGCGAGCAGCGTTGTCGGGATCTGCACGAACCGCACCCCGCGGCGCAGGACGGCGGCCGCGAATCCGCCAAGGTCGCCGACCACGCCGCCGCCAAGCGCGATGACGATGTCGCGCCGCTCCACCTTTTCGGCGAGAAGCCAGTCGACGGCACGCGAGAATTGCGGCCAGCCCTTGGTGGCCTCGCCCGCCGGCAGCGCAAGTGCCGTCATCGCTATATCGCCGAGTCCGGAGCGGAGCGCGTCGAGATGCAGGCCCGCCACAGTCTCGTCGGTCAGCACCGCCACCCGGCGCCGGCGCAGCAGCGGCGAGATCTCGGCGCCCGCCCGGGCAAGAAGCCCGGTCCCGATCCGCACGTCGTAGCTCCGCTCGCCGAGGGCCACCCGGACCGTGTCCACCTGTTCCGTCATGTCGTCTCCAGAATGTCGGTCCGCTGCGCCAGCGCCTCGATGACCTTTTCGGCCATCTCTTCGACCGAGTAGTGCGGCTGCGCCTCGACCGTGATCTCCGCCTCGACATAGATGTCTTCGCGCGCGCTCAAAAGCGCCGCCAAGGTTGCCTTAGGGTCCGGCGTTCTCAGAAGCGGCCGCGTCGTCTTGTAACGGACCCGCTGCCACAGAAGGTCGAGGTCGGCCTTCAGCCATACCGCAACCCCCGCTCTGGCGATCATCGCGCGGTTCGCACCCGCCAGGAACGCCCCGCCGCCGGTCGACAGGATGCAGGGCCGGCCCGAGAGGAGCCGGGCCAGCACTTCGGCCTCGCGGGCGCGAAAGAACGCCTCGCCGTCTCGCCGGAAGATCTCGGCCACCGACATGTTGGCGGCGCGTTCGATCTCATCGTCGGAATCGACGAAATCCACGCCGAGAAGTCGGGCGAGCGCGGTGCCGACCGCCGTCTTTCCCGCCCCCATCATGCCGATGAGCACAACCGTCTTCTTCAACCTGTGCCCCAAGCTGCCCCTTTCCGGTCCCATCCTTCCGCACCCGTGCCAGCCTCAATCCGGGATTCGACGCGGCGGCGTCCTGCCCATGATTTAACTTTCTGCCCTGAATGGCGTGAACTCGCCGCAAATGCCATATATAATCCGCGTATTCGCGCCTAAGACGCGCGAACGACAGCAAATCCGGCCCGTCCGAGGCAGTGGGCAGAACGAAAACGAATAAGAACACGGCAGGACCAAATGTTGCGCATCCTCAAGATCCTTTTCACTCTTGCCGTGCTCGGCTTTGCCGGGCTCGCAGGCTATGCTTATCTTGGTGACATGACCCCCGAACGGGTCGACGTTAAGGAACCGGTTGAGCTGAATGTGGACAGGTAGGACGGGTTCCATTCTTCCGGCGCTGCTTTTCGCGGCGACCGGGCTGAATGCCGAAGGCTCCGGCGAAAAGCCCCTATCGGCGATAGACTGGTTGTCGCGCTCGGTCGCGACGCCGGCCGCGATGCCGCTGCCGCCCTCTATTGCCATCGAGCCGCCGGTCACCTCGGGCATAACCCGCGATCCGATCACGGTCATGCCGCTCGATGGTCCGTCCCTCGATGCGATCGGGATTCTGCCTGTCTCTGCAACCGGTCTGCCGCGCGACCTCTGGGGCACGACGGCCTCGGCCGAGTTGGCGCGGATGATCCGGGCCGAGCGGGTCGACGCGCTGCCGTCAATCCAGTCCCTGCTTTACACGCTCCTCCTCGCCGAACTCGCGCCGCCGGTCGATTCAGACATGCACGGAGAGTTGTTCCTT
>JBNKFC010000588.1:0-4506 GCA_050289105.1 Paracoccaceae bacterium
CGCCTTGGTCAGCGCCTCGCGGTTGGCAATCCGGTCGGCGTTCGTGAGATAATCCGGCGCCTCGGCCAACGCCTCCAGCCCGAGGACCTTGCAAAGCCTCCGGTACTGCCCGTCATTCCCCGTCGCGATGATGATCCAGCCGTCAGCGCAGTCGAAGACCGAATAGGGCACGATATTGGGATGCGCATTGCCCATACGCATCGGCGCCTTGCCGGAGGCGAGATAGTTCATCGCCTGGTTGGCCATGATCGAGGTTGCCACGTCGAAAAGCGCCATGTCGATATGCTGGCCCTCGCCCGTCGTCGCACGCTGATGAACCGCAGCCAGTATCGCCGTCGCCGCGTAGACGCCGGTGAAGATGTCGGTGACCGCGACACCGACCTTCTGCGGCTGGCCGTCCGGTTCGCCGGTCACGCTCATCAGGCCGGACATTCCCTGAATGATGTAATCATACCCGGCCCGGTGCGCATAAGGCCCGTCCTGCCCGAAGCCGGTGATCGAGCAATAGATCAGGCGGGGATTGATCGCCCGCAGACTGGCGTAGTCGAGCCCGTACTTCGCCAGCCCCCCGACCTTGAAGTTCTCGATGAGGATATCCGCGTCCTTGACCAGACCGCGGACGAATTCCTGCCCCTCGGGCTCTCGGAAATCGGCGGTAACCGATTTCTTTCCCCGATTGCAGGCGTGAAAATACGCCGCCGACCGGTCGCCGTCCCGCTCGATGAACGGCGGGCCCCAGCGGCGGGTATCGTCGCCCTCGGGCGCCTCGACCTTGATCACGTCGGCCCCGAGATCAGCGAGCGTCTGGCCAGCCCAGGGGCCAGCCAGAATTCGCGCCAACTCGACGACCTTCAGCCCGGCTAGCGGCGCCATGCGTCAGTTCGCCAGCTTCTCGTCGAGGATCTTGGCGAAATCCTCGTAGGACATGTTGGAATATTTCTGGCCGTTGATGACGAAGGACGGGGTGGAGTTGATCTCGTCCTTCGTGGCGTTGGCCTGATAGGTCGCGACCATCGCCTTGGCCATGTCGTTGTCCTTCATGCAGGCGTCGATCTGATCGGCGCTCAGCCCGGCCTTCAGCCCGATCTTGCGCAGGTTGTCGGCGATCCCCGCCGCTTCGCCGGCCGCGAGCCAGTCCTTCTGGGTGTCGTAGAGCATGTCGGAAATTCCGAAATACTTCTCCGGCCCGCCGCAGCGCGCCACCATCCCGGCCCAGAGCCCGAACTTGTCGAAATAAACTTCGCGGTAGACGAAGCGGATCTTGCCGGTGTCGATGTAATTCTTTTTCAGATCGTCCAGGACCGTGTCGTGGAAATGCGCGCAATGCGGACAGGTGAAGGAGGCGTACTCGATCACCTCGACAGGCGCCTCCGCCTTGCCGAGCACCATGTCCGGCACGAGTGCGGCGTCGGACGACGCGGTAGCCTCCTGCGCATTGGCGGCCACCGACAGGGCGGGCGGCAGCGCCGGTCCGCTCCGGCTCATCCAGACTGCGCCGCCGGCGGCCATCAGCGCCACGGCGCCGGCAATGAGAAACGTCTTCGACATGAGGTCAGCCTTTCTTCGGTCCGGGACGAGATAAAACCTTTTCGCCCAAAGCTTCAAGCGCAGCACGCAACGCATCGTCCCGCACCGTGTCCGATATCGACGCGGCCCTCTTCCGGACTACCGGATCGGGGGCGGGTGCGGTGGCTCGGGGGGCTTCGACGAAGGCCACCTGCCCTTCGGCAAACCCCACGGGCGCGGTCTGGGTGATCACCACGCGGGAAATGGCGTTGTAGCCGTAGCAGGCATTCACCTTCTCGCGGATCTTTGGAAGGTGCATCTGCAGGATCGGCGCGGCGGCCCCGGTGGTCAGCAGCGTGAGCGTCGCCCCGAAGCCTTCACGCCCGTATCCGACCTTCACCGGCCGCGCGATGGCGGCGATCTCGTCGCCCACCACCTCGGCCCAATGGGTCAGAAGCCGCGAAACGGCAAAGCCGCGCGATTCGCCGGCCGCCCGAACTCGGTCCTTGAGAAGGCCGGAGGCGGGCTCGAACCCGCGTCCGCGACGCTTCGGTTCAGATGGCGTAACGCTCATCCCTGTCCTTTCCTGTATCAGTCTCTATCTTAGGCGCGCGTCGGGGTCTTGCCCACCGGATTGCGGATGACGGAGACATAAAGATTGCGTGACGAAGAAATCGGCGCGGCACTCCTTAACTGGTACGACCGGCACGCCCGCGTGATGCCCTGGCGTGTCGGTCCGGAAGACCGGCGGGCAGGCATCCAGCCAGATCCCTACCGGGTATGGCTGTCCGAGGTCATGCTGCAACAGACGACCGTCGCCGCCGTCCGCGACTATTTCCGCCGCTTCACCGATCGCTGGCCGGACGTCGGGGCGCTCGCTGCCGCCGAGGACGGTGCGGTGATGGCGGAATGGGCCGGGCTCGGCTACTACGCCCGCGCCCGGAACCTCTTGAAATGCGCCCGCGCGGTGGCGGCAGCGCATGGCGGCCGCTTTCCCGACACGCGCGACGCGCTTCTCTCCCTGCCGGGGATCGGCCCCTATACGGCTGCCGCCATCGCGGCGATCGCCTTCGACGAACCGGCGACCGTTGTCGACGGCAACGTCGAGCGTGTCGTGGCCCGGCTCTTCGCGGTCGAAACCCCTTTGCCAGCGGCCAAGACCGAGTTGACGGCGCTTGCCGCACGCTTGACCCCTGCGGACCGGCCCGGCGACCATGCGCAGGCGATGATGGATCTTGGCGCGACGATCTGCACGCAGAAGAACCCGGCCTGCGGCCTCTGCCCGCTCCGGCCCGCATGCAAGGCGCAGGCCTTGGGTATCGCCACCGAACTGCCCCGCAAGACCGCGAAGAAGGCGAAACCCACCCGGCAGGGCATCGCCTATGTCGGGCGCCGCGCCGATGGCGCCTTCCTTCTCGAACGTCGCCCCGAACGGGGCCTTTTGGGCGGCATGCTCGGCTGGCCCGGCAGTGCCTGGACCGAGACACTGCCGTCCCCGCAGGCGCCCCTCGACGCCGACTGGTGCGAGGCGCCAGGCGAGGTGCGCCACACCTTCACGCATTTCCATCTGATCCTGACGGTCATGACCGCGCATCTGCCTGCGGACACCGAAACCGACAGCGGCCATTTTCTGCAGCCAGAGGCGTTCAACCCGTCCGATCTGCCGACGCTCATGCGCAAGGTCCATGACGTCGCGGCGGCGGCTTTTCGCGACGATTGAGCGCACACGCCGCCGGGACTAGACTTCGCACAGGAACGAAGAAACGGAACCCGATGCCCGGCCCTGCCCCGATCTCGCGACTGACCGCAGCCCTGCCCTTCTGGCTGTCGCTTGTCCTGCTGCCCCTCGCCGTTATCGGCGCGATGCGGGGCGGGTGGACGGTCTGGCTGTTGCCGCTTTACGGATGGGTCGTCACCACCATCCTCGATGCCATTGCCGGCCTGAACCACGACAACCCCGCGACCGACACTCCGGAAGGTGAGCTCTTCTGGTATCGTTTCATCACGCTCATCTGGTTCCCAATCCAGGCGGTCACACTCTACGGCATGATCTGGTATGTCACCCGCGCGGACCACCTCGACCTCTGGGAAAAGATCGTCCTTTTCTTCGGCGTCGGCGTGATCTCCGGCTCCATTGGCATCACCTATGCGCACGAACTCATGCATCAGAAGAACCGGGTCGAACGCTGGCTCGGTGACCTCCTGCTCGCGACCGTGCTCTACAGCCATTTCCGGACCGAGCACCTTCTGGTCCATCATCGCTATGTCGGCACGCCCCGCGACGCGGTCACGGCGCGCTATAATGAAGGGTTCCATCGGGCCTTCTTCCGGGTTCTGAAGGATGGGCCGGGCTCCGCGTGGCGGGCCGAGACCCAGATGCTCGCCCGCGCCGGCCGCTCCGCGCTCCATCCATCGAATCCGTTCTGGCGTTACGCCATCCTGCAACTCGCCGCCCTCGCGCTGGCCTTCGCGATCGGTGGCCTGGCCGGCCTGGCGCTTTTTGTCTGGCAGGCCTTCGTCGCGATCTGGCAACTCGAACTCGTGAACTATGTCGAGCATTACGGCCTCACCCGCCGCCATCTTGGCGATGGCAGATACGAACATGTCCAGCCGCGCCATTCGTGGAACTCAGACCACAAGGTGACGAACTGGATGCTGATCAACCTGCAGCGTCATTCCGACCACCACTGGAAACCGGATCGCCGCTTTCCGCTTCTTCAGACCTATTCCGCCGAGGAGGCGCCGCAACTTCCCTTCGGCTACCCGGCCATGACCGCGCTTGCCATGGTGCCGCCACTCTGGCGGCGGCGAATGAACCCCCGCGTCCGCGCTTGGCGCAAGCAGCATTACCCCGAGATCACGGACTGGTCGGATTACAATGCCGGCCGCCTGCCGATGCCGAAAGGCGCAAGCTGACGGTTTCCACCTGAACCAAATACTGGAGGCTGCCCGCCTCTATGCGGGCCGCAAAAAAAGGGCGTCGCGCCGCAAGGCGCGTCA
>JBNKFC010000589.1:0-3524 GCA_050289105.1 Paracoccaceae bacterium
ACGACGCCGGCGCCGGCCTCCCCCAGTTTCGAAACGGGGGTGATCTCCCGCAGTTCCGCATGGGTGAAATGCCATTTCGCTCCGGTCTCGGCCTCGTCCGCGAAGAAATCGCCGAGCGAGATGCCGAGGCCGGCGAGGATCTTCTTCATTGTCGCGACCGAGGGGCTCGTGCGGTTCTGCTCGATCATCGAGATCATGCCGCTGGTCACACCGGTCGCCGCCGCGAGCTGGCGCTGCGACATCCGCCGCTTCTCGCGCTCTTCCTTCAGCCGCGCGCCCGTGTCGAAATCCATCGCCAACCCTCCGCCCGCGCCTCGCCAGTCGCTCGATTGCGGGCTTCCTCCCTTAGTGATAAATTTATTAGGCAGCAACTCGCAATATTGATCAATTCGTGCCGAAGGGCTATCGAATCCGCGAACCGTTCTAGGAGAGACATCATGCTGAACGCCGAGATCGAAACCCGCCGCAAGGCCGCCATGTCACGCGGCGTCGGCGTGATGACGCAGATCTATGCCGACCGCGCGGAAAACGCGGAGATCTGGGACAAGGAAGGCAACCGCTACATCGATTTCGCCTCCGGCATCGCGGTCCTGAACACCGGCCACCGTCACCCGAAGGTCATCGCGGCGGTCAAGGACCAGATCGACCACTTCACCCACACCTGCCACCAGGTCGTACCCTACGAGAACTACGTCCGCCTTGCGGAACGCCTGAACGGCATGGTGCCGGGCAAGGGCGAGATGAAGTCGATCTTCGTCACGACCGGCGCCGAGGCAGTCGAGAACGCGATCAAGATCGCCCGCGCGGCAACCGGGCGTCAGGCCGTCGTCGCCTTCACCGGCGCCTTCCACGGCCGGACCTTCATGGGGATGGCACTGACCGGCAAGGTCGTGCCCTATAAGGTCGGATTCGGCGGCATGCCGGCCGACGTGTTCCACGCCCCCTTCCCTGTGCCGCTGCATGGCGTCAGCGTCGACCAGTCGATCGCGGCGCTGGAATATCTCTTCAAAGCCGATGTCGACCCGAAGCGCGTCGCCGCTATCATCCTCGAGCCCGTGCAGGGCGAAGGCGGTTTCTACGAGGCGCCGCGCGAATTCATGTCGCGCCTGCGCGCGATCTGCGACGAGCACGGCATCCTGCTGATCGCGGACGAGGTGCAGACCGGCTTCGCCCGCACCGGCAAGATGTTCGCGATGGAGCATCACGAGGTGAAGCCCGACATCACCACGATGGCGAAGTCGCTTGCCGGCGGCTTCCCTCTCGCGGCGGTGACCGGCCGGGCCGAGATCATGGACGCGCCGGCCCCGGGCGGCCTCGGCGGCACCTACGGCGGCAGCCCCCTGGGTATCGCGGCGGCGAACGCGGTCCTCGACGTGATCGAGGAAGAGGGGCTGTGCGACCGCGCCAACCAGCTCGGCGCGCGGCTGAAGCAGCATCTTTCGTCGCTTCGTGACGACGTGCCCGAGATCGTCGATATCCGCGGCCCCGGCTTCATGAACGCTGTGGAGTTCAATCTCGGCGGCAAGCCCTCGGCCGATTTCGCCAACAAGGTGCGGACGGAGGCGCTTTCACGCGGCCTTCTCCTCCTCACCTGCGGCGTCTACGGCAACGTGATCCGCTTCCTGTCGCCGATCACGATCCAGGATGCGGTCTTCACGGAAGCGCTCGGGAAGCTCGAGGAGTCGATCCGCGCCGCCCGCAAGGGCTGACCCGCCCACTGAGATGCAAGGAACGGCCGTCCCTCGTGGCGGCCGTTTCGCTTTTGTAAGGCGTGATCCAGCGGAGACGCCTTCGGCGTCGCTGTTCCTGTTGGCGCCGCGCCGGAGGCGCGTCTCATGCCTCCGGCGGAGGTATTTGCGCCAAGGTGAAAGAGGGGGAGACTCGCAAAGAGAACAAAAAGTGAATATGCTGCGCATCTCTGCGGGGATTCCATGTTCGTCGAACTCTCAGCCACGTCGAATTTCACCTTTCTCACCGGCGCCTCCCATCCCGAGGAGTTGATGGCCGTCGTGGCGGAGCACGGCCAGCCGGCGCTCGCCATCGCCGATCTGAACTCCGTCGCCGGGATCGTCCGCGCCCATGTCGCGGCGCGGGAAATCCGTCGCAAGACCGGGACGGCACCCCGGCTCGTGCCGGCCGCGCTGATCCGCCTGACGGATGGTTTCACCGTGACCGCCCTGCCGCGCGATCGCGCCGCATGGGGGCGTCTCTGCCGGCTGATCTCGGCGGGGCGGCTTCGGGCGCCAAAGGGAGAATGCCATCTCGACTTCGACGATCTCCTCGCCTGGGGGGAAGGAATGGAGCTCCTTCTCCATCCGCCCGAAGAAACGCCTTCACGCGGCGCAACGCCGGAAAGCGGCGCGAGCGGATGGGCGTCACAGGCGGAACAGTTGTCGCGCCGCCTTGGCCGGGAGAACCTCACGCTCCTCATGGCGCCACGTTACGACGGCCATGACCGGCACCGCTTCAATCGGCTCGCGGCACTCGCCAACGATCTCGGCCTGCCGACCGTCGCCTCCGCACGTCCGCTCATGCATGTCCCGGCCCGCCGGCGCCTCGCCGACGTGCTGACCGCAATCCGCACCGGCACCCGCGTCGACGACCTCGGCCGCGGCGCCCTAGCCAACGGCGAACAGCGCCTGCGATCCGAGGCGGAGATGCTTTCCCTTTTCGCGGGACACAAGGCGGCCGTTCACCGGAGTGGAGAGATCGCCGGGCGCCTTTCCTTCTCGCTCGACGAGCTGCGCTACGAATACCCTTCCGAAGTTCTCGACGGCGAGGAGCCTTCGGCCCGTCTCGCCCGCCTGACCTGGGAAGGGCTACGCTGGCGCTATCCACATGGCGTCCCACCGAAGGTCAAGTCGATGGCCGAGCATGAGCTCGACCTGATCGCGCGGCTGAAATACGAGCCCTATTTCCTGACCGTCCGCGACGTGGTGGCCTTCGCCCGCGAGGAAGGCATCCTCTGCCAGGGCCGCGGCTCGGCGGCGAATTCCGTCGTCTGCTACGCGCTCGGCGTGACCTCGGTCAGCCCCGAGATCGGCACCATGGTCTTCGAACGCTTCGTCTCCGAGGCGCGCGACGAGCCGCCCGATATCGACGTCGATTTCGAGCATGAGCGGCGCGAGGAGGTGATCCAGCACATCTACGAGAAATACGGTCGCCACCGCGCCGGGCTCTGCGCCACCGTGATCCATTACCGAGGCAAGCGCGCCGCCCGCGAGGTGGGGCGGGCGATGGGGCTGTCCGACGATTCGCTTTCGGCCATGTCGAGTCAGATCTGGGGTTGGGGCGGCGGCGCGGTGTCGCCCGAACGGCTGCGCGAGATCGGGCTCGACCCCACCGATACGCGGCTCTTGCAGACGCTCGACCTCATCTCCGAAATCCAAGGGTTTCCCCGGCATCTCTCGCAGCATGTCGGGGGCTTCATCATCACCGAGGGGCGGCTCGACGAGCTGCGCTACGAATACCCTTCCGAAGTTCTCGACGGCGAGGAGCCTTCGGCCCGTCTCGCCCGCCTGACC
>JBNKFC010000590.1:0-2030 GCA_050289105.1 Paracoccaceae bacterium
ACGGGAATGAATCAGCTGCCCAGCTCGCGCGCACACATCTACCTCAGCGGAGACTGAGATCAGCCCGGACTACGCGAGCAAGCGGGCGGCGCTCGAGGCTTCATGGCAGCCGGGCGCCGGCAAGCTGCGGCTCGAAAAGTCGACGATCTCCAATCTGTTCCGATATGGCGATCGCGGCGCCGGCGCACGGTATCGAGCTTCCCGACCGGGAACTCGCCTGCGCCCCGCTCGAGTCGGAACTCGGCCAGCGCTATCTCGGCGCGATGCGGGCCGGGATCAACTGCGCGTTGGCAAACCGTCAGATCCTAACGCATCTCGCGCGGCAGGCTTTCGCACGGTTCTTCCCGGACGCGGACCTCTCGGTGATCTATGACGTCTCTCACAACACCTGCAAGGAAGAAGAGCATGTAATCGACGGCCGAAAGCGGCGCGTTTTCGTCCATCGGAAGGGTGCCACCCGTTCCCTCGGGCCCGGGGACGCCCGGCTTCCCGCGACCTTGCGAGATCACGGGCAGCCGGTGCTGATTGGCGGCAGCATGGGCACGGCGTCATACGTTCTCGCCGGCGATGCCCGTTCCGAGGCGATGGCGCTCAGCTCTGCCTGTCACGGCGCCGGGCGGGCGATGAGCCGGCACCAGGCTGCGCGGACATGGACGGGGCGCGGCGTTCAGGATGCGCTCGCCGAACGTGGCATCATCGTCAGGAGCCCCTCGCAGCGCGGCATCGCCGAGGAAGCACCCGGCGCCTACAAGAGCGTCGACGCCGTCGTCGAAGTGGCGGAGAAAGCCGGGCTGGCGCGGCGCGTGGCCCGACTTGAGCCGATCATCTGCATCAAGGGGTGAGGCAGGCATGTGGCGGCCTGCGTGGCTTCGTCCCTGTCGCAAGGTCGACGGAGTAGCCTGCCGTCGAACAGACCAGCGGTGCCGGGTGCCGAAGGTCGCTGACGGTTGATGCGTTCAACCGCGCTGATCCTCGCGCACTGCCTCGAAGCCGGCGAGGATGTCGATCAATTCGCGCGTGATCGCCTCCTGCCGCCTTTGACGATAGGCACCCATGAGGTCCTCTCGGTGCTCCTCGATATTGCGCTCGGCCCGCTGCATCGCTGCAAGGCGCGACCCGTGTTCACTCGCCAGCGACTCCGCCAGCGCCCGATAGAGAAGGACAAAGATGCGCTGGCCGATGAGCCAGGAAAAGAGCTTGCCACGCTCCATCCGGTAGATCGGAAGCCGACGGGAGGGCCAGGGCGCGCGGGCGAGGCCATCGAGATAATCATGCGGCACGGGCAAAAGCGGCCACAGGGTTGGCTCAGTCAACGCCGCACCCGCCCGGCGGTTGAAGAGGAGCGAGACCGAGCCGATGCCGCCCGACGTCCAGCGCTCCACCTCGACGGCAACGGCATGGACGGTCGCCGTCAGCCCGCCAACGGAACCGGGCAGCGAGAAGAACGTGTCGGGGGTGTGACCGGCGGTTTGCAGCCTCGCCGCGACCCGCTGGCCGAGCACGCAGAGGTGGCGGAGGTCGCCTTCGGGTGTCTTCGCCAGCCGGTCGAGCGCGAACTGCCCGATCCGGTCGTTGAACCGCCCGCAAAGACCCCGGTCGGAGCCGATAACGATCAGGGCGGAGCCGCGCGGCGGGCCATCCGGCCGGGCCGCTACGCCTTTGTGGCGCAAGACAACCTGCAACCCGAGCGAAACGGTGCGCTCGTAATCCTGCATCGCTTCCACCGCGCGCTCGTACTGGCGGATGCTGGCGGCCGAGAGCGACTTCATCGTGCGGACGATGGAATGGATCTCCCCCGTCGTGTGGAGCCGTGCGGAGAGGGCTTCAAGCGACTGCATGTCCGGCCTCCGGCGCGGGGCGCATGTCCGCCAGGGCGGCATCCATCGCATCCATCAATGCGGCACGTCCCTTCGTATCGAGTTCGGCGCCGCTTTCGATCGCTGCGCAGAGGTCTGGGCAGGCGTCGCGCGCCGCGATCGCCGCGCGGCGGCCCGCCTCGGCCACGCGGTCGGCCGGGATCGTGTCGAAAA
>JBNKFC010000591.1:0-6656 GCA_050289105.1 Paracoccaceae bacterium
CGCTTGTCGGCGTGATGCTGATGGTGGTGATCGGCACCTTCGCCTGGCAGAGCTTCCGGGTCCTCGCCCGGGTGCCGCGCATCGATGCGGTGGTGATCGTGCTGGTGACTGCGGTGACGGTGGCGACGGACCTCGCGACGGCGGTTGTCGCGGGCGTGATCATCTCGGCGCTGGCCTATTCCTGGCAGAACGCCCGGCGCATCCATGCGCGGACCTCGGTCGATGAGAGCGGAACCAAGATCTACGCGATCGACGGCCCGCTGTTCTTCGGATCGGCGGCCGGGTTTTCCGAGCTTTTCACGCCCGAGGCGGACCCCGATCAGGTCGTGGTCGATTTCGCGCTGAGCCGGGTCGCCGACCAGTCGGCGCTGGCGGCGATCGAGGCGCTGGCGGCGCGCTACGACGCGCTCGGCAAGACGCTGTCGCTCCGGCATCTCAGCCGCGACTGCCACCGGCTTCTGCACCGGGCGGGTCAGTTGATGGTCGATAGCGACGACGATCCCGACTATGCGCTGGCCGCCGACTACAACGTGCGGGGCGGCGTTTTCGGCGGGCATTGAGCGCGCGTAGGCGACGGCCTTTCGTCCTTGCCGAGACGCCATGGGTCGGATGCCAAGGCATTGACGACCGTCAATGAAGTGAACTTCAGGTTGAGTCACCTTGGTGATGTTCGCGCGACATCATTTGGAGTAGGACTCATGGCTGTTCAGGAAGACCTTCAGGTTCCCTACCACCAACAGGATACCTCGTATTATTGCGGCGCGGCCTGTGCGCAGATGGTCATCGCTTCGCCGAATGTCGGCGGTGCATTGCTCGATCAGGACGATCTTTACGCCGACAACCACAGTCACAGCCTTCAGGACGGCGGCGCCTGGGCGACCGGGCCGGATGGCCTGCAATGGACGATGAACGACCGGCGCCCGCCCGGCTTCGGCGGATGGTACGCGCTTTACGCGCTTACCTCGGAAGACGCGCTGTCGCGCAAGCTGGTCTGGACGATCCATCACTATCAGGTCGCGCCGATCGCGCTGGTCTTCGGGTCGGCGCACTGGATCGTGGTGCGCGGGTTCGATGCGAGCGATGTGCCAGCGTCGTCCTCGGATACGACCTACAGCATCACCGCCTTCGATGTGAACAACCCCTGGCCGCCGGTTCCGAGCCTCTACAACCCGGCGCTCGGCGCTCCGCCGCCGCATGGCGGAACCGACGGTTGCGGCACGGGTGGCAATCGCGGCATCGCCAACGAGCACATTACCTATGCGACATGGCAGTCGACCTACATGACCGGCGTGGATTTCGGCCATTGGAACGGCAAGTTCGTCGCCGTCTGCGATCCCGATCCGCCGGCGACGCAGCTGGGCCGGGTCGCCGAGCGTCCCAAGCGGTTCGACGGGCGGAAGCTCATCAGCCGCAAGCAGGCCATCGAAAGTGCGCTTGGCGGGCTGGACCAGTTCGGATTGCGCAAGCGGCAAGACTGGGCGCGCGCGCTTGACGGCACATCGGCGGGTGAGCCGATGCTCGTCCAGCGGCTCGACCGGGTCGACAGCTACTACTACATTGTACCGCTGGAGCAGTCGAAACGGCGCGCGGCGGCGGCCGCACGCGTCGATGCGCGGTTCGGGGATTATCAGCACGCGATCTCGCTGCCCGAGTCCGGTAACGCGATCCTGCCGCAACTGTCACGGGAAGAGGCGCTGAAACTCGTCCTCGACCGGCGCATCGAACTGCCGGATCGTGCCGGCCGTATCGTGGTGCGCGACGAGACGTTCTGCCTCGCGCCGGTTCTGGTCTGGAAGCCCTGTCGGGAATCGCTGTCGCCGTTTTATCCCTTCTACCTCTTCACCGTCGGCGGCCACAGCATCTATGTTCGGACGGACGGACAGATCTTCACGCATCTGCATGAGGACGATCACGGGATATGACCGACGGCCACGTTGCCCGTAACAAAGTCTTGGGTGAGCGAGATCGACAGGAATGAAGCGATAACTGCGGCGCGGGGCGCGATCGGACTGGATCAGTCGGTGGCGGCCCGCGCCTGGCGTGTGCGCCGGCTGGATCGCCCGGGCGAGAGCTACTTTCTTGTCATCTTCGGAACCGACGACGCCTCTGTCGGCATCGTCGCGGCCGACGCGGTGACGGGTGAGATGCTCGTCAGTGCCGCGCTGTCGGGGACCGGCCCGCACAGCCTGCTCGACGCACGCGATGCGGTTGCGGCGGCGGGGCTGGACGGATTGACGACCTACGAGCTTGTGTGGCGGCCGTGCCAGGCGACGCGGTCGATGCTCTATCCTCTCTGGCGGATCGAGGGGGCCGGGCGCGAGGTCTATGTCGATCAGTCCGGCAAGGTCTGGAACGAGCTTGCTCCAGGCGGGCCCGGCGGCTGAGGGCTGGCGAGCTTCGCGGCTATTCCTGACCCGGCCGGATCATCTCGAACACCTCGGTCACGACGGAATAGTCGCGGTAACCTCCGCGCCCGACGGGGTGGAAGCGGAGCACGTCGAAGCGGCCGTCGACCATGCAGTCGTCGCGCAGGTGAATGCCGGTGACTTCGCCGATGATCAGGTGGTTGTCATTGCCTTTCAGTCGCACGATCTCGGTCATGCGGCATTCGAGCGTCGCCGGTGCCCCCGCGACACGGGGGCAGGGGATGGTCTCGCACTCGCTCCGCGGGACGTCCGCCAGCGTGAATTCGTCGGTGCCGGACGGATAGCTGCCCGAGGTCAGGTTCATCTTTTCGCGCGCGGCATATTCGACAATGTTGACGGCGAAAACACCGGTTTCCTCGATATTGCGCAGGCTGTCCTTGCGGCCGGTGGAGGAAAACATCAGCTGCGGCGGGGTGTAGGCGATGGCGTTGAAGAAGGAATAGGGGGCAAGGTTGTCCCCTGTGCTCCCGCGCGTCGACACCCAGGCGATCGGGCGCGGCGTTACGATTGCATTGAAAGGATTGTGCGGCAGGCCGTGGCCATCTTCGGGTCGGTAGAACATGAGCTTCTCATTCGGTTTGAACCGATCCTGCCCCCATGTTAGGGGCGAATTCCAGCGGATTCGAAGAAGGGACGGCGCTTGTACAGGCTCGAGGAGGAGACGGAGGCCGACTGGTGGGAGGTCGAAGCGCTGTACGACCTCTGTTTCGCGCCCGGGCGGACCGCGCTTTCGTCATACCGGCTGAGGGACGGCGTGCCCAAGGTCAAGGATCTGTGCCACGTGCTACGTGACGGGGACGGAATCCTCGCCGCAGTGATCCGCTATTGGCCGGCTCAGGTGGACGGAAAGCGCATCCTGCTTCTCGGTCCGGTCGCCGTGCACCCGACCCGGCAGGGCGAGGGGCTGGGCGCGCTTCTCATCCGCGAAAGCCTCGCCGAGGCGGCGCGGCTTGGATGGGAGCGGGTGTTGCTGGTGGGCGACGCGCCCTATTACCGGCGCTTCGGGTTCCGCAAGCTCGACGGCGTCGAGATGCCGCCGCCGACCAACCCCGACCGTGTTCTCGGCCTCGCCCTTCGCGCGGGCGCCTGGGAGGGCGTGAGAGGGCAGGTGACGAAGGCCGAGACGACCGCAGATTGAAGCCTGCCCTGGCGATGCCTACGTTCAGGACATGACCGAGGTTCCGAACCTTCCCATCCCCGCCACGCCGCATGAGCTTCGGGTCGGCGAGGGCTCGGCGGCCGGAATGCCGCCGGAAGCGCGTGCAGAGATTGCCGCGCTTGCCAGAAGGCTTTCGCGCGCGAATGGCCCGGTGATGCGGGCGATGAACGCGGTCGGTGGGCGGCTTGAGACTAGGATCGCCGCCCTGCCGGTGCGGGTACGCAAGGTTCTCGACAGCGGGACGGCGGAGCTTCTGGAAGGGGCATACCGGGCCGCGGGCCTCATCGGGTCCCATCCGCGGGTGCCGGCGTCGGGCGCTTGGGGGCACCGTGTTGCCGTGGCGACGGGCGGGGCGATCGGCGGTTTCGGCGGGATCGGTTCCGCACTGATCGAGCTTCCGGCCACTGTCACCCTTTTCTTCTCGGCGATGCAGAAGGTGGCGGGCGAACATGGTTTCGACCCGAGGTCCGAGGCGACGCGGCTGACCTGTCTTGAGATTTTCGGAGCGGGCGGGCCGCTTGCCGACGACGACGGCGTCAATACGAGCTTCTTCAGCGCCCGCCTCGCGGTCAACGGGGCGACGGTGCAGGCGGTGATCCGGCAGGTGGCGCCGTCGCTTGCCGTGGTTCTTGGCCGAAAGCTCGCCAGTCAGGCGGTGCCGGTTCTCGGGGCGGCGGCGGGGGCGGGGATCAACCTCGCGTTTCTCGGGTATTACCGTGACATGGCGCATGTGCGCTTCGGCCTGTTGCGGCTGGCCGATCGGCATGGCGCGGAGGCCGTCGCAGAGGAATTCCGTGCCGCACTGGCACGGCCCGTCGGGGACTGAGGCGCGTTGCCGGTGCCGTGATCGCTACGCGGGTCAGATATCCTGCCGGGCGAGCCAGTCCATCACCCCGGCACGCGCGTTCGTGGCGCCGGCGCTGCATTCCTTGCTGATCACCTGACGCAATTCGTCGAGGTCGATCCGCCGGATCAGGTGTTTCACCGGGCCGATCGACGCCGGACGCATCGACAGCGCCCTGATGCCGAGCGCGGCGAGGCAAAGCGCCTCGACCGGCCGTCCGGCATCCTCGCCGCAGAAAGAAAGCGGCGTGCGGGTTTCCTCGCAGCGGGCGACGATGTGGGTGATGAAGCGAAGGAAGCTGGTATTGAGGAGATCGTAGCGCCGGCGGACCTGTTCGTTCTCGCGGTCGGCGGCGAAGAAGAACTGCTTGAGGTCGTTACCGCCGATAGAGACGAAATCGCACATCTCGAAGAACGCCTTCGGCGCATAGGCGAGCGACGGCGTTTCGAGCATCGCGCCGATCTCTACCGCGCTGGGCAGGGTGCGACCGAGACCGCGCTCGCGCTTGATTTCGTCGAGAAGCATCTGCCGGGCGCGGCGGAATTCGTCCATCTCGGCGACGAAGGGGAACATCACGGTCAGCGGCCGCCCGTTCGCTGCCCGGATCAGCGCCTGAAGCTGCATCCGCATGACGCCCGGCTTGTCGAGGCCGACGCGGATCGCGCGCCAGCCCATCGCCGGGTTCGGCTCGTCCACCCGCTTCATGTAGGGCAACACCTTGTCCGAACCGATATCGAGCGTGCGGAAGGCGACGCGCTTGCCTTTCGCGGCGTCCATCACGCTCGAGTAGATCGCCGCCAGTTCGGCCCGCTTCGGCACGTGGGTGCGGATCAGGAATTGCAGTTCCGTTCGGAAGAGCCCGACGCCCTCGGCCCCCGATCCGACGAGCGATGGCAGGTCGGCCATCAGTCCCGCGTTCATGTGAAGCGCGATCGTCGTGCCGCATTTCGCCGTCGCCGGCAGGTCCCGCAGGCTCGCGTAGCGGCTTTGCGCCTCGGCCTGCATCGCGATCTTGTCGCGGAAGGCGGTGGCCACCGTCTCCTCGGGGCGCAGATGCACCACGCCCTGATCGCCGTCGACGAGGATATGGTCGCCGTTCAGGGCCTCGGTCGTGATCCGGTCGGCATGGATGACGAGCGGGATGGCGAGGGCGCGGGCGACGATGGCGGCGTGGGAGCCGACGGAACCTTCCTCCAGCACCACGCCCTTGAGCTTGCGGCCATAATCCAGAAGCTCCGCCGGCCCGATGTTGCGGGCGACGAGGATCGGGTTATCCGGCATCGTGGCGCCGGTATCGGCGCCCTGGCCGGTCAGGATCCGCAGGAGCCGGTTCGACAGGTCGTCGAGGTCGTGCAAGCGGTCGCGCAGATAGGGGTCGGGCACGGTTTCGAGACGCGCCCGCGCCGCCGATTGTTCCTTTTCGACGGCCGCCTCGGCAGAGAGGCCGCGGGCGATGTCCTCTTCCATCCGCCGCATCCAGCCGCGCGAATTGGCGAACATGCGGTAGGCTTCGAGAACCTGGCTCTGTTCCTTGTCCTGACCGTCCGTCATCGACAGCATCGCATCGACCGACAGGCGCAACTCTTCCACCGCCTGCTTCAGGCGGGCGAGTTCTTTCTTGGGGTCGTCGCCCACCGGATTGGCGATGACGACCCTCGGTTCGTGCAACCAGACGCGGCCCTCGGCCGAGCCTTCCTGCCCGATTCCGCCGCGATAGAGGACCGGTTGCTGGTGCAGGGCCGACAGGGCTTCGCCCTCGCCCACGAAGGCGCCGAGCTCGGCCATTTCGGCCAGCACCATCGCCACGACTTCGAGCGCATAGACCTCGTCGTCGGAGAACTGCCGCGCCTGTTTGGATTGCACGACGAGCACGCCGAGCTTCTCGCCGAGGCGCTGGATCGGCACGCCGAGGAACGACGAATAGATCTCCTCGCCGGTCTCGGGCATGTAGCGGAAGCCCTTCTCGGCGGGGGCGTTGCCGGTGTTGACGGGGGCAGAGGTCTTTGCGACCCGCCCGACGAGGCCCTCGCCGATGCGCATCCGCGTCTTGTGGACCGATTCCTTCTTCAGGCCCTCGGTCGCGCAGAGTTCCAGCGTGTCGTCATCGCGGAAGAGGTAGATCGAGCAGACCTCGGCCCGGGTCGAATCGGCGATGATATGGGTGATGCGGTCCAGCCGTTCCTGGCCCGCGCAGGGTTTGGCGAGCAGGTCGCGCAAGCGGCGCAGA
>JBNKFC010000592.1:0-9539 GCA_050289105.1 Paracoccaceae bacterium
CTGGCGCAGGTAGAGATGCTTTGTCTCGCGCACCTCAAGCTCGGTGGAGCCGGAAATGGCCGACCGCGGGTCGATCAGGTCGGTCGGGTCGAGCTGCTTGGTGCAGTTCTCGCACTGGTCGCCGCGCGCCTTGTCGTACCCGCAGTTGGGGCAGGTGCCCTCGATGTAGCGGTCGGGCAGGAAACGGTTGTCAGCGACGGAGAAGACCTGTTCTTCAGCCACTTCCTCGATAAAGCCGTTTTCTGCCAGCCGCTTGGCGAAATGCTGGGTGAGTGCGCGGTTGCGCGCACTCGACGACCGGCCGAAATGGTCGAAGGACAGGCGGAATCCTTTGGCGAGTTCCGCCTGGATCTGGTGCATCTCGGCGCAATACTCGGCCACAGGCTTGCCGGCCTTGGCGGCGGCCAACTCGGCCGGCGTGCCGTGTTCGTCGGTGGCGCAGATGAACATCACCTCGTGCCCGCGCCCGCGCATGTAGCGCGCGTAGAGGTCGGCCGGGAGCTGCGAGCCCACCAGATTGCCGAGGTGCTTGATGCCGTTGATGTAGGGGATCGCCGAGGTGATCAGAATCCGGGACATATGCGCGCCTTTTCGTGCCGTTGGCGCCGATTTAGCGGCTTTGCAGGGGAAGGGCCAGAGGGTTGGGGCGTCTCAACCTTCATCGCGGGCACGGCCGAAGAGGCGGCCGGCGAGGAAGGAAGTGCGTGGCGTGTAGATGTAGCGGGTGCGTGCCGAGGGCACGGGCCGGCTCCGCATCCGGAGCAGCCCGAAAACGATGAGCAGAAAATGGGCGAGAGCGATGAAGGTGAACATCGCGGAAGCCCCGAACGCGTCGATCAAAGTCGATGCGATGAGCGGCGAGGCGATTGCGCCGATGGCGTAGAGAAACATCAGCGCGGCCGACAGCTCCACCCGCTCGGCGCTGTCAGCGAAGTCGTGGGCGTGGGCGGTGGAGATCGAGTAGACCGGAAGGGTGGCGGCGCCGAAGAGGGCGGCGGCGAGGAAGACGGGCACCGTGCCCATGCCAGACAGCCCCACGGTGAGCATGCAGGCGGCGATTCCGGCAAAAGATATGCCGATCAGCACATGCCGGCGATCATACTTGTCAGCCAGCCAGCCGACCGGGAACTGCACCAGCGCCCCGCCGAGGACGTAGGCGGCAAGAAAGAGGGCGATCATGTCGGCCGAGAGCCCGACCTCGATCCCGTAGATCGGCCCGACCATGCGGAAGGCCGCCGAGGTGATGCCCGAGACGACGACTCCCAGGGAGGCGAGCGGAGAGCGGGCCCAGGCGAGACCGGGGCGGAGCCGGGGTGCGGGCGGCATGTCGGGCTGTTCCGCCTTGCTGACCGTGACGGGCAGGAGCGCCGCGCAACAGAGGATGGCGAGGAGGTTGTAGGAGAAATAGGCAGCGGGGTTCAGGACGCCGATGACGAGCTGCGCGCCGAGCGAGCCCATCGTGTCGACAATCCGGTAGATCCCCATTGCCCGCCCCCGCGTCTCGTTCGTGACCTTGGCCTGAAGCCAGGCCTCGATGATCGTGTAGCAGCCGGCGACGCAGAGGCCGGAGAGCATGCGCAAGAGCGCCCAGGCCTGGGGGTTGACGATCATCATGTGGGCGATAAGGCCGATCGTGCCGGCGGCCGTGAAGGCGGCAAAGGCGCGGGAATGGCCGACCGAGCCCATCAGCCGCGGCGCCCACCAGCAGCCGATGAAGAATCCGAAGAAATGCGCCGAGCCCAGGGTGCCGATCTCGGCCTTCGAGAAGTCGAGCGCCACGCCCGAAAGCGCATCGAGCGGCGCTACGCCGCCGGTGCCGAGTTGCAGGAAGATGACCGAGAGGAAGAGGGCGGCGAAGGAGATCAGGAGGCGCATGGGGCGTCGTGCTTTTGGATCACGGTCACCATGTCGCCTCGGGACGGAAATGCCCAGACGTATTCGCAGCTTCGGCGCAATTTCCACGCCGGCCCGGACGCGTTGCCGCGTCCGGGCTTGCCGCACTGGTCATGCCGTCAGGCGGGCTCGCCGCCCAGAACCTCCCAGAAGTCGGCACGCAGGTTGTGGTGGGGGAAGGGTTCGTCGGGGACATCGACGTCTAGGAACGCACAAAGCGGCCCCCAACCCTCGGCCACATCGAAGACGAGGAGGCGTTCGGGCGGCAGCGCCTCGCGCACGTCTTCGGTGCGGCGGCGAAAGGCGGACATGCCGATTTCCTTGTCGTTCAGGACGCCGCCGAACGTGCCCTTGCCGGCCAGATCATTCCATGCCGAGAGGATGTCGCGGATGTGTGGCGGCAGCGGCAGTTCCTCGTACCGGGCCATCAGCTTGCCGATGGTCTTGTCGAAGCTCGCCCACCACTTCTCTTCCGGGCGGACCGTGTGGACGACTTTCGCCTCGGGAAAGGCCTCGGCCAGTTCGCGCCAGACATGCGCGCCGGGCCAATCCACCTGAGATTTATATCCGGCAAAGACCGTCTCCCAGTCCACATCACCGCCGGCCGCAAGTGTCTGCCAATGGGCAACCTGGCCGGGGTTTTCCACGATCTCGTGCATGTGGTGGCAGGGGCCGAAGCCCAGCCGTTCGAGAGCCGCTTTCAGGGTTTTCGTGCCCGTTCTGCCGAACCCCGAGCCGATAACTTGAAGTGTCATGTCGCTTCCCCCTCCCTGCAATTGGCCGAGTATCCTCCTGCCGCTGTCTTTTGTATACGGACTTGTTGGGCCCTTGGTGCGCCGTGGCCCGGCACCGTCTTGTCCGTCTGTCGGGGAACAGGATGGGGCGGATAGCCTCGCTCGGCCCGCGTTGCCGGTCGGCGCTAGCCTTCGCGCCGGATATGGGCAAGGATCTTCAGCCGGACCTCGTCACCGACCATGTCGGCAAAGCCGGTCGCCCCGAAGGCGGCCCGGCTGACCGTGCCGGTGAGCAGGATCTTGAGGTCGTCGCGTTCGTTCGCCGCGCTGCCGGGCGGGCGGTAGAGCACGGCGTCGAACGTGGCCTCGCGGGTGATGCCGCGGATGGTGATCCTTCCGGTGATTTCCGCGCCGGTTTTGGTCGGGCGCACGTTGGTGCTTTCGAAACGGATCTCGGGATAGGCCTGCGTGGCGAGAACGCTGTCACCCCTCATCGCCTCGGTGGCGAAGGGGATGTTGGCACGCGCGCCATCCGCCTCCAGCGTCACCTTGACATGGCTGGCCGAGACCCGGTCGAAATCGATCGCGAGGTCGACATGGCCGACGGGCATCTGGCCTCGGATCGGCGTCTGGCCGAAATCGGTCTCGAACCCCACGGTGGAGCCTTCGGTGTCGAACCTGTAGGGGATGGGACTGGCCAGGGCCGGGGCGGAGGCAGCGAGAAGGGCGGCAAGGGCGAGGACTGGGCGATGCATGTCCGGCTCCTCCGGCATGATGCCGGTCTTTTCCAGTCTATACCTCTTCCGCCGCTCCACCGGTCATTTCCGCGTGATCGCCCGCCGCCGGTGTTCGGACCCGCGCAAGGGTGAAGCCCGCCCCGGCAGGACGGGCGGTGATGATCCAGCTTCCCGGGGGATCGCTGCGGGCGCGGAGCAGGTCGAGTTGCCATCGCGTCTCGTCCTCCCGATGTCGGGGGGCGATATGCCAGCGGCTTTCCACGCCCTGCGCGCCGCCCGTTTCCGGGGTCAGCATCAGCCCGGTCGGGATCACCTTGCCCTCCTCGGCGCCTGTCTCGGCGGCGAGTTGGAGGCGGCGCACCGGGGTTAGGCGCGGTGGCTCCGGCAGTTCGGCGACGACAAGCGCGGTGGCAGCGCCACGCAAGGCTTCCTCGAAGCACCACAGAAGATCCTCGGGCCGGCGCGGGGTGACGAAGACCAGCCGGCCGGGGTCGACGAAGGACAGCATCCCTTCGGGAAAGAGCCGTTCCGGCAGCCAGCCGGGGCGGAGCCACAGGATCGGCCCCTCCGTTCCCCGCGCCGCCATCAGCGCCAGCGTGCGCCGGGCCGGCCCGCAGAATTCATGAACCCTTGCCCGCGCCAGCGTGAGCGCGCCGAGGAACGGCAGCCCGGCGCGAGGCCGGCGCTGATGGCGTGAAATGATCCGGGCGAGGTCGTGAGTCGGCATGGGGGGAGGATAATGAGTTCTTAGTTTGTTCTCAATGCCGCGCGGATGGCCGCATCCCCGACCCGCCGTCCCCGACCCGCCGTCGCCGATCCGCAGCCGCCGCCCCGACTTGCCCCCGTCGCCCGAAGCGTTAGGCTGCGGCCGGACAGCAAGGGGTGGAAAAAGATGAAGCGCGTTACACTTGGCCACGACGGGCCGGCGGTATCGGTCCTGTGCCTCGGCACGATGACCTGGGGCAACCAGACGCCAGAGGCGGATGCGCATGCCCAGATCGACATGGCCGCCGACCGCGGGATCAATTTCATGGACACGGCCGAGATGTATCCGGTCAATCCGGTCCGCGCCGAGACGATCGGGCGCACCGAGGAGATCATCGGCAACTGGATCGCCAAGGGCGGCCGGCGCGAGGATTGGGTGATCGCCACCAAGATCGCCGGCGAGGGCAGCGTGGCGCGCGGCGGCGAGGAGATCACCGGCGCCTCGATCCGCCGCGAACTCGAGGCGGCGCTGAAGCGGCTCAGGACCGATTATGTCGACCTATACCAGTTCCACTGGCCGAACCGGGGCAGCTACATGTTCCGGAAGAACTGGACCTACGACCCGAGAAAGCAGGACCGCGCGGCGATTCTGGCCAACATGGCGGAGTGCATGGAGACGCTCGCTGCACTGAAGGCCGAGGGCAAGCTCCGCGGCTGGGGACTGTCCAACGAAAGCGCGTGGGGCATGGCGCAGTGGCTGCGCCTTGCCGACGAGGGCCGGGGGCCGCGTCCGCTTTCGGTGCAAAACGAATATTCGCTGCTTTGCCGGCTCTACGACACCGATCTGGCCGAGCTTGGCCATAACGAGAAGGTCACGCTTCTCGCCTTCTCGCCGATGGGGGCGGGGCTTCTCACCGGGAAATACGCGGGCGACGTGATCCCGGCCGGGTCGCGGCGCGAAGGCAACGCCCAGCTTGGCGGCCGGATCTCCCCGCGGGTGTGGGAGGCGGTCTCGGCCTATCTCGGCATCGCCAGCCGCCACGGATATGACCCCGCGCAGATGGCGGTAGCCTGGGTGATGACCCGGCCGTTCCCGGTCGTGCCGATCTTCGGGGCGACGACGCTGCCGCAGCTCGAAAACGCCCTCGGCGCCGCCGATCTCGTGCTACCCGACGAGGTGCTGGCCGAGATCGCGGCGGCGCACAAGGCGCATCCGATGCCCTACTGACGTTGTGGTCGCAGGGGGGCGCGGAGCGCCGACGCGGTGGTCGCGAAGCGGGCGCGGAAAGCGCGGGCGAAGGTGACCTGGCCCGAAAAACCTGTCCTCAGCGCGATCTCATGCACCGGCAGCACGGTGTCCGTGACCATCCGCCTTGCCTCGTCCAGCCTCAGGTCGAGGAAGAAGCGGCCCGGGCTGGTGCCGAGGCGGTCGGCAAAGAGCATCTCCAGCCGTCGTTGCGACAGGCCGATGCGGTGCGCGATCTCGGCGATGGCGGGTGGGTCCTCAATCCCCGCCTCCATCAGCGCGATGGCGCGGCCGAGGGCGGGCTCGGTCCGCGCCAGCCGCGTGGCGGACACGGCCTGCTGCGGCACGGTCGCGGCATGAACGGGCTCGTAGAGGAAGGCCCCCGCAACCCTAAGCGCCAGTTCCGCCCCGTGCCGGGCTCGGATGAGGTCGAGCATCATGTCTAGGCTCGGTGCCGCCCCGCCGGTCGTGACCATCGGCCCGGAGATGACGTAGCGGTCGCGGCGGACGTCGACCCGGGGAAAGCGGTCGGCGAAGGTCTCCAAATCCTCCCAGTGCACGGTCGCGGCGCGGCCGTCGAGAAGCCCGGCATAGGCCAAGAACCAGCTGCCGCCGTCAATCCCGACCATCGCCCGCAGCCGTGGCGCGAGCCGGCGAAGCCGGGCCAGAAGTGGCGACGTCGCCTGTTCGGCGAGCCGGAAGCCGGCGACGATCATCAGCATGTCGACCTCGGGCCGGTCGCCCAGGGGATCGGTGGCGATGTCGAATCCGGCGGTGATCGGCACCGGTCCGCCGGCGGCAGAGTAGTAGCGCCAGTTGAAAAGTGTCCGGCCCGCGCGGCGGTTCGCCGCGCGCATCGGGTCGACCGAGGCGGCGAGCGACAGCGCGTTGGTGTCGGCCATCACGAGGATGCCGACCGACAGGGCGCCGGGTTCGGGCGCGAAGACCGTCCGTTCGCTTTTCATCAAGCCCTTCGTATTAGGCAAAGCCGCCATCGGCAAGCCACGGCTGACGGGCCTTGCGCTTTGCCTGCCTCTCGCTGACTGTGAGGCGATGCCAGATCCGGAGGCCCAATTGACGCCGAAGATCCCGACGCTGCTCTGCCTTCTGGCCCTCGCCGGCTGCGGCGGCACTCCGCCGGAACCCGGGTTGCGCGACGCGACGAAGTCGATCTCTTCGGCGGCCGCCTTCGATCCGGCGCGCTTTGCCGATGTCTGGCATATCGCAGCTGCCTATGGCTCCGAAGTGCGCTGCGGTCCGCTGGCGGAGACCTGGACCCTGATCGGGCCGGGCCGCTACCGCGTCACGGGCACTGCTTGCGGTCCGAATGGCGCGCGGGCCTTCCTGACCGAGGCGAGGATGAGCGGGCCGGGCCGGATAAACCGGGACGGTCAGGAGCTTTGGGTCCTCTGGGTCGATGCCGATTACCGCGTCGCCGTCATCGGCACGCCGTCGGGCGGATTTGCCCGGCTCTTGTCTCGGACGCCGGAGGTCCGGTCCGACCTCATGGTCGCCGCGCGGCGGGTGCTCGAGTTCAACGGATATGATCCGGACGGGCTGATGCCCCTCTGATCCGGGCGTTGAAGAGGGCGCGTCCCGGGCTTGTCGCCTCGGTCGGACTGAGAGCTGGCATGGTGCAATGCCGTTGAGGCCCCGGTGAACACCAAATCGCCTTCGAGACATGGCCAATGGAAAAGGCCGTAGATCCCGCAATCCCCTTGCCAGGGGCGCTGCACCCGGCAGGCCTCACGGCGGGCCATTTCCCTTAGCATTCGGTGTTGAGCGCGTCCTCGACTGGGATTTCGCGTTCGCGGTGGGCGATGTCGTCGCGCAGGGCCTCGTCGATGCCGTTGTCGAACTTCGGTTCATCGTACTCCCGAAGGAGTTTCCTGGCATAGTCCAGCGCCCGCGCGATGATCTCGACCGAGCCTTCGGCCTGCCATTGCTTGATCGAGTTGTTGTCGAAGAGCTTCGGCTTGAAGAAGGCGCGCTCGAAATCGGCCTGGGTGTCCAGATGGCCGAGGTAATGGCCACCGGCGCCGACGTCGCGCGCCCCGGCCAGCGCCCGCCGCTCCGGGCCGGTTGTGTCAATTCCGGACTCATTCCAACACACTCCAAACTGTTCGCCGACGACGGTAGTGCGCGGCCAATCCAGAAGCGGCCATTCCCGCGAAGAAAACACGCGGAAAAACGATCTGCGCGGTATGGCCGGGGGGCTAAAGGCCGTTTTCCCGCGCCAATCCGTCGAGCAGCGTGGGGAAGTCGCGCGCCCCCAGTTCCGACTCCCGGACCAGCCAGTCGAAATGCGCCGAGAACCCCGTCACGCGCGCGGAATCGCGGAAGGCAATGTAGTGGCGGCCGAGATAGAGGACCGCCAGAAGCGGTCCAAACACCGTCACCGGCGCAGAGAATACCCGCCGCGCGTCGAAGACGTAGATGCGCAGTGCCGGGTAGAGTTGGCGGTAGAGGTCGCGGATGCGCGCGATCTGTTCAGCGCGGATCGCGACCGGAAGGTCGCGGTAATAGCCCTCGGCACGGGCAAAGCTCTCGATCTCGTGCACGGGCAGGGCAATCTCATAGTCCGAGCCGGACCGCGCCATCCAGTTCAGCCGATCCTCGGAGGCGCCGATCGCCTGATCGGCGGTGCGGCCGAGCTGCGGTTCGTATTCCCAGCGCAGCATGTCGCGGGTCTTGAGCATGTCGGGCAGCGTCGCCGGGACGTGGCGGATCTTGTAGCCCGCCGCCTCCCGGTGCCAGTTGAAGATCGTCTCGTCGATCAGCGCGCGCGGCGCCTCGGTCATGGTGAGCGAGGTGGCGAGAAGGTCCGCCAGCCGTTCCGGCCGTTCCGTCAGGCCCAGAAGCCAGTCGGCCGACACGCCGAGCGCGGCGGCGCATTCCGCCACGACCTGGGCGTTTGGCAGCCGTGCGCCCTGACCGGTGAGAAGCTGCGAGATGGTCGAACGGTCGACGCCGACCTCGCGCGCAAGGCCGCTCTGGGACATGGACTTTTCCGCCATTGCTTGGGTCAGGCGGTCGCGAAACAGACCAGCACGATTGCGTTTGTCGACAATTCCACTCATGCGGTTATTTAAATCACATTTGCTGAGAAATGTTAATCATATTCGGAATTCGCAATGCCTCCCCTGTGGCGTTAGCTGGCGGCAGGGGAAGGTGAGTGCATGGACACAGGTAAACGGACGATCCTGAAGGCAATTCTGTGGAACGCGCTCGGGCTCGCGATGATGGCGCTGGTCGGGTTCGCGATGACCGGATCGCTGGCCACCGGCGGGGCGATGGCGGTGATCAATACCGCGATCGGGCTCTTGTCCTACATCCTCTACGAACGGCTTTGGGCGCGGATATCCTGGGGTCGGTCGCATGGCTGAGACCCGTCCCGCGGTCGAATGGCCGACGCTTCTGCTGATTGCCGCTTGCTATGCGGTCTGGGTGCTGGCCACGACCCTAGCCGCCGCCGTCTGGCTGCCGCTTGGCATGGTCCTTCTCGTACTGTCGGTGACGCTGCATTCCTCGCTCCAGCACGAGGTCCTGCATGGCCATCCGTTCCGACAGCGCCTTCTGAACGAGGCGCTGGTCTTCCTGCCTGTCGGGCTCTTCTACCCCTACGGCCGGTTCCGCGACCTGCATCTCGCGCATCACCGGGACGAGAGGCTGACCGATCCCTATGACGATCCGGAATCGAACTACCTCGACCCGAAGGTCTGGGCCCGGCTTCCGCGCTGGCTGAAACTGATCCTGCGGGCGAACAACACGCTTTTGGGGCGCATGGCGCTTGGACCGGTAATTTCGGTCGTCGCGGTGTTCCGCAGCGATGCGCAAGCGATCCGCAACGGGGACCGCGCCATCGCCCGAGACTGGGCGCTGCATGCCGTCGGGCTGCTCCTGGTGGCGGTCTGGATCGCACGCGCGGAGATGCCGGCCTGGGCCTATCTCGCCTCGGCCTATGGCGGGATGTCGATCTTGAAGATCCGCACCTTCCTCGAACACCGCGCCCACGACCTCGCCCGTGGCCGCACGGTGGTCGTCGAGGATCGCGGGCCTCTCGCCTTTCTCTTTCTCAACAACAACCTGCACGTGGTTCATCATGCCAAGCCGGGCGTGGCCTGGTATCGGTTGCCGGCGCTCTACGCCGCGAACCGCGAGGAATTCCTGCGCCGCAACGACGGCTATCGCTATGGGTCCTATGCCGAGATCTTCCGTCGCCAT
>JBNKFC010000593.1:0-6850 GCA_050289105.1 Paracoccaceae bacterium
CGGCCGACAGCCCGACCTCGCGCGCCGTGCGGTGGCCCTGCCAGACCGCATGGGCAATTGCGCCCGGCGCGTTGGCGTCGCCGGTGAGGGTGAGTGAGCGGAAGCCCGTCCCATCGGCCCGCAACGCGTCGTAGAGCGCCGATCCGCCCGCCCGCTGGCCGACGACCACCAGCGAGCGCGCGGCGATCTCGCGCCGCTCTCCGGTGAAGATCTGCGCGAGGGCCAGCGTCTCGCCATCGAAGCCGGTCACGATTTCCAGCGTCCGGTAGCCGATCCCGGCCTTGACGAAGGCCTGATGCACCAAGGGCTGTTCGTTGGTCATGAACCCCCAGGCCTGCGCCGCGCCGGCACTGGTGATGTAGGTCGTGGCCAGCCCCTGGCCTGCCAGATGCTCGGCGATGGCCGAGCCCATGTAGTAATTGTCGAAATCGAAGACCGCGACCGGCCCCTCGATCTTCACGCCGGCGGCGATGTCGTCGGGCGTGTAGATGCGCGGCGCATCGAGGGGCGCGACCGGAATCTCGTTCGCGCCGCAGAGGTTCGTCGTCCACCGTGCACCGGTGGCGATGACGACATGATCGGCGCCGAACTCCCGCACGTCGCCGACCGAAAGATCGCTCTCGGCGAACAGAGAAACGTTCGGTATTTTCCGGAGCTGGCCAAGGCGATAGTCGGCGACCCTGAACCACTCCCTGAGGCCAGGAAGCCGTGTTTCCCACAAGAGCCGCCCGCCGAAATCGCGCGCCTTGTCCGCGAGGGAGACCTGATAGCCCCGCCGTCCGAGCGTCAGCGCCGCCTCCAGCCCCGCCGGACCGCCGCCCACGACCAGAACCGAGCCGCCCGCGTCCTTTTTCACCCGCTCCGGATGCCAGCCGCGTCGCCATTCCTCGCCCGCCGTGGGGTTCTGCGTGCAGCGCACCCAGACCCCGTCATGCCAGGAGGAGATACAGATGTTGCAGCCGATGCATTCGCGGATCTCGTCCTCGCGTCCCTCGTCAATCTTCCTCGGCAGGAACGGGTCGGCGATGGAGGGCCGGGCGCCGCCGATGAGATCCAGAACTCCGCGCCGCACCATCGAGACCATGGTGTCCGGCGAGGTGAAGCGACCGACGCCGACGACCGGCTTGTCGGTGAGCGATTTCACGAAATCGACGACTGGCTCATGGCTGCCTTCCGCGACATAGCGCGACGGCGCACAGTCGGCGGCTGAATAATCCATCTTGAGATCAAAGAGATCGGGCGCCTCCTTGAGGTGGTGTCTTACTTCGTGCGCCTCCGACGCCGCCACCTCGGACGGCCGCGCGCGGAGTTCCTGCATCGACATCCGCAAGGCGACCGCGCAGCGCCCGTGCGTTGCCTCGCGCACGGCGTCGATTAACTCGGCCACCAGCCGCACCCGGTTCGCGACCGACCCGCCATAGGCGTCGGTGCGATGGTTGTAGTCGTCGAGAAGGAACTGGTAGGGCAGATAGCCCATCCCGGCATAGACATAGAGGATGTCGAAGCCCGCGCGCTCGGCCCTGACCGCCGCCTCGGCATGCCAGCGGATCAGGTCGCGGATATCCTCCCCGTCCATCACCTTTGGCCGTGCGGCGGACATGAAGCCGACATGCGTCGCCATCCACGGCACGCCCGAGGGCGAGAGCGGCGCGAGCCGCGAGGTGCGGTTCACCGCCGCCGCGCCGCCATGCCAAAGCTCCACCGCCGCCAGCGCGCCGTGGGCATGGACCGCCTCGGTCATCACCGCATGGGCGCGGATGTCTGCCTCGTCCCAGAGCGAGGCGAAAGGGAAGGGGCTGTCGTCGGAAGAGGGATGGACCGAGCAGGCCCCGGTCGAGACCACGCCCCAGCCACCCTCGGCCTTCGTCGCGCGGAAGGCGGCGCGGACATGCGGGTTGGCATTGGTCATGCCTGAAGCATGGGGGACCTGGAAGAAACGGTTCTTCGCGGTCTTCGGTCCGATCCGGACCGGCTCGAACAGAACGTCAAAACGCGGGGACCGGGCCATGGCGCACTCTCTGTTGAACTGTTGTATAGTGGCGCGGGAATCAGCGACCTGTCAAGCGCGGCGAAGCGCGGGCCAAAGCCGGTCGCCGACGGACCGCAAATGTTTCAGTTGCCGGGCTCGATCGCCACGCGCTGGCGAAGCGCCCCGGTCTTCGCATCGAGGATCAGGATTTCGCTCGTGTCCGTCACGACGGCAATCCAGCCGCGGCCGAAGGTGACCGCCTCGGCCTGGACGCCCTCAGGCAGGGTGACGGTCTCGGGCAGGGTGGGGCGCGAGGACATCGCGGCGGGGAAGCGGATGACAATCAGTGCGATGATCGTTATCAGGCCGAGGATCATCGTCCCGGCCAGAACCGAGACCAGTACCTTCAGAAAGCGCAGTTCCGGCGGCCGGTCCGCGCTTTCGCCCAGTGGAGCGTCGTTCATGTCGGATGCCACCGGCCCAGCCCTTCGCGTCGTGATCGGGGAAAACCCGCCCGACCGCCTTGATAAGGCGCTGGCCCGCTTTGTGCCAGAGGAAGCGGCCCTGTCCCGCTCCCGCATCGCGAAGCTTCTGGCCGACGGCGCGATCCGCCGAGACGGCGCGCCCGTCACCGACGCCAAGGCCAAGGTCGCCGAGGGCGAGGTCTACGAGATCACCGTCGGCCCCGCCGAAGTCGTGGAGACCAAGGCCGAGGCGATCCCCCTGACGGTGGTCTGGGAGGATGAGGACCTGATCGTCATCGACAAACCGGCGGGAATGGTCGTCCACCCGGCTCCGGGGTCCAAGGACGGGACGCTCGTCAACGCGCTCCTCCACCATTGCGGCGACACGCTGTCGGGGGTGGGCGGCGAACGACGACCGGGGATCGTCCACCGCATCGACAAGGACACGTCGGGGCTTCTGGTCGTGGCGAAATCCGACCGCGCCCATCACGGGCTTGCCCGCCAGTTCGAGAAGCATACCGTTAACCGCCGCTATCTGGCCCTCGTCCACGGCGTTCCCGACCAGAACGATCCGCGCCTGCACGGCACGAAGGGCACTAATTTCGAACCGGGCGGCATCCTCAAGATCACCACCCAGCTCGCCCGCCACAAGACCGACCGGCAGCGGCAGGCGGTGCTGTTTCACGGCGGCCGGCACGCGGTGACCCGGGTGCGGGTGATCGAACGGTTCGGGACCCCGCCGGCGGCGGCGCTGGTCGAGTGCTGGCTGGAGACCGGGCGCACCCACCAGATCCGCGTGCACATGGCCCATGTCGGTCACACGCTGATCGGCGATCCGACCTACGGTGGCCGCCGCAAGCCGGCGGTGAAGGCGCTGGGCGAGGCCGCGGCCAAGGCGGTTTCCGACTTCCCCCGGCAAGCGCTTCACGCCGCGACGCTGGGGTTCACACATCCCGTGACGGGCGAGGAGTTGCAGTTCACCTCCGATCTGCCGGAGGATTTCTCGGAGCTTCTGACGTGTCTACGCCGGTGATCTGCACGCAGCAGCAAGCGAAGGGCCGGGCATGACCCTGTCCTTCGGTGTCCTCGCGCACATTGCCTTGCAGGTCATCACGGCCGTGCGCGCGCTGAGCCGCCGTGACCGCCAGCCTGCCTCGCGCGCGGCCTGGCTCCTGCTCATCGCCGCGCTGCCGATTGTCGGGATCGTCTTCTACTTCCTGTTCGGCGAGACCAAGATCGGCGGCAGGACGGCGCGGCGGATGGAGAACGCCACCAAGCGCCTCGGGCACCTGCGGGCTGCCGAATCCTCCGCTGCCCAGATCCCCGCGCAGTTCCGCCAGGTCTTCCGCCGCGCCATGGCGGTGAACGGGTTTCACCCCCTCGCCGGGAACACCGCGCATCTACCAGCGGACGAACATGCCGCGATCGATTCGCTGATCGCCGATATCGACGCCGCGCGCGATCATGTGCACCTGCTGTTCTACATCTGGCTCGAAGACGGGAACGGTCTTCGCGTGCTCGATGCTGTCGAGCGTGCCGCCGCGCGTGGCGTGACCTGCCGTCTTCTGATCGACGGGCTGGGCTCCAGGCAGATGGCGCGGTCCGAGCGCTGGCGCCGCCTCAGCGAGGCGGGGGTGATGACCGCGATCACCTTCAAGATGCGCTGGCTTCTCTTTCACATCTTCTTCGCGCGCATCGACCTGCGCAATCACCGCAAGATCGCGGTCATCGACGGCAGGACCGGCTATTGCGGCAGCCAGAACTGCGCCGATCCGGAGTTCCGGGTTAAGGCGAAATACGCCCCTTGGGTCGATACGCTTCTGCGGATCGAGGGACCGGTCGTGGGCCAGTTGCAGCACCTCTTTGCCATCGACTGGATGACCCACGGGCGCGAAGACATCTCGACCGTGCTCGACGATCCGATCGCCCCCGATCCGCAAGGCTTTCCCGCGATTGTCGTCGGTAGCGGCCCGACCGTCGACAATCGCGCGATCTCGGACATTTTCGCGCTGCTCATGGCCTCGGCCGAGGACGAGGTCATCATCTCGACGCCCTATTTCGTTCCCGACGACACCTTGCAGCGCGCGATCCATGGCGCAGCTTTGCGCGGCGTAAAGGTCACGCTGATCCTGCCCGAGCGCAACGACAGCTTCTTCGTCGCGCGGGCGAGCCGGAGCTACTATTCGGACCTTTTGCGGGCCGGGGTGCGGATCGCCGAGTATCGCAAGGGGCTTCTGCACGCCAAGACGCTGACGGTAGACGGCCGCGCCGCCTGTATCGGTTCCGCCAACATGGATCGGCGCAGCTTTGAGCTGAACTTTGAAAACAACCTCATTCTCGCGTCGGAAAGTGCCACGGGCCTCATCCGCGCGCGCCAGCTGAGTTATCTTTCCGATGCACGACAACTCGACCGCAAGCAGGTTGAGGCGCGGCACTGGATCGGCCGGATGATCGACAATCTCTTCGCGACGATGGGGCCGTTGCTCTAAGCAGTGGCGCGCTCGCGGCAACTGACAAGGTGGTGAAAGGCTGAAACATTTCTGGAACTGCGACGGAAACGCGAACATATCGCGTTAAACTTGACGAGGTAGCTTCCGCCCTTGCGCGCAGGCGAACGGGGTTTTACATTCCCGGGTCCTCGACCAGAACAGGGGGTCAGAGATGACGACATATGCAAATCTTCCGGCACCGAGCCCCGAACAGGGGCTGAACCGCTATTTGCAGGAAATCCGCAAATTCCCGCTTCTTGAGCCGGAAGAGGAATACATGCTGGCGAAAAGCTGGGTCGACCATCAGGACAGCTCCGCCGCGCACCGGCTCGTCACCTCGCACCTTCGCCTCGCTGCGAAGATCGCCATGGGCTATCGCGGCTACGGTCTGCCGCAGGCCGAGGTGATCTCGGAAGCGAATGTCGGCCTCATGCAGGCCGTGAAACGCTTCGATCCGGAAAAGGGCTTCCGTCTCGCCACCTATGCAATGTGGTGGATCCGCGCCTCGATCCAGGAATACATCCTGCGGTCGTGGAGCCTGGTGAAACTCGGCACAACCTCGGCGCAGAAGAAGCTCTTCTTCAACCTGAGGAAAGCCAAGGCCCGCATCGGCGCGCTGGAAGAGGGCGACCTCAGGCCCGAACATGTCGAAAAGATCGCTCACGACCTCAACGTGACCGAGGAAGAAGTGATCTCGATGAACCGGCGCCTTTCGGGCGGTGATGCCTCGCTCAATGCGACGATCGGCTCGGAAGAGGGCACGGCGCAGTGGCAGGACTGGCTTGAGGACGAGGATGCCGATCAGGCGGCGCATTACGAAGAGGCCGACGAGCTGACGGTCCGGCGCGAGCTTCTCGAACGCGCGATGGATGTGCTGAACGACCGCGAAAAAGACATCCTGATGCAACGCCGGCTGCGCGACGATCCGGTGACGCTTGAAGATTTGTCGGAGCAATACGGCGTCAGCCGCGAGCGTATCCGGCAGATCGAGGTCCGGGCCTTCGAAAAGCTTCAGTCCGCGATGCGTGACTTGGCCAAGGAAAAGGGCATGCTTGTGCCGGCCTGACGGCCATCAGGCGGGACGCGGTCAGCGCGCCCGCCGTCTCTCACCGCGTCAAAGCCCGTTCGCGCGCCGCGTGATGCAGCGCATATACCACCCGTCAAATCGCCAGTCGGGTCAGGAAGGCACGGATCGCGGCGAAAAGCTCTGCGTCGTGGCCAACCCAGACATGGCCACCTTGCGGAAACATCAGGAGTTCCGCCCCCGCGACCGAGCCCGCGATGTGCCGCGCGGCGGCTGCGGTTCCGAACAGGTCGTCTTCGCAGGAAATGGCCAGCGTCGGCGCGCTGATGCGGCCGAGGTCCATCTCCTTCGGGTTGCCCGCCAGCAGGCCGTCGTTCAAGAGGCCCCGCGCCCGCGCGCTCACGGGCAGGATGCCGCGCAGGATCGAACGAACCCGCGCCTGTTCCTCTGCCGATGCGGCCGCGACCAGCGCCGGATCGGTTGCGAGAAGCGTGCGGATCATCTTGTCTTCGGCGAGGGTCGCGCCCGCCCAGAACAGGAAGTCCGACCGCAGCCCCCTTTCGATGATCGCCCTCGCGACTGCCCCGACGGGCTGCGGCGCCGGTCGGCCGGGAACGAAGGTGGCCGGCACGATCGGGACGAGCGCCGCGCAACGGTCGGGATGGCGAATCGCGAACTCGATTGCGGGCAAAGCCCCCGCCGACCCGCCCGCGACCGCGAACCGGTCGATCCCGAGATGATCCATCAGCGCGGCCATGGCATCCGCCTCTGCCGCCGATGAGGCATCGTCGGGAAAATCGGTGCGCAGATAGCCGAAACGTGACGGCGCGATGACGCGCCAGCCGCCGGTCCAGAGCCGCTCGGTGAAGGCGAGGCCCTGATCGAAGCCCCCGCCGGTGCCATG
>JBNKFC010000594.1:0-3090 GCA_050289105.1 Paracoccaceae bacterium
TGGCGATGGCACGCCGGGATCGCCCACCTATGACGGGTCCCCGAACGCGGCGCTGGTGCCGGCCGACCAGGATTTCAGCGGCTGCCTCGAACTTCTGAAGACCACCAACACGGTGAAGCTGCGCTATACCGGCGACACCACGATCCTGCCGGGCTGCTACTTGCGCATCCGCGCCCGGGTGAAGGCGATGAGTGGCAATCTTCCGGCGGTCCGCATCGCCGCCTGGGCCGGGGCGGCCGGCGGCGCGCATGTGACAGGCGTTGTCGAGACCGGGCCGAGCGTCCAGCTTCTCGCCTACGGCAAGGTCGAGACCGTTGAGGCGATCGTCGGCACGGGTCGTCGCAACGGCGTCGACATGTCCTGGGGCACGAGCGCCATTTTCGGCCATTTCGGCATTGACCTGACCGGCCCCAACGGCGGCGTCGTGCGCATCGACGATATCGAGATCGAGGACATCACCTCGGTCTTCCTGCGCGACATGATGGACTGGGTGGACGTGCGCGATTACGGCGCGGTGGGCGATGGCATTGCGAACGATGCCACAGCGTTCGAGGCGGCCGACGCCGCGGCGGCCGCGTCTGGGCGGACGCTTCTGGTCTCGGCCGGGACCTATCTTCTCGACGCAGACGTCACGCTGGAGGCCAAGGCGCGGTTCGAGGGCACGGTGACGATGCCGGTCAATCGCCGCCTGTCGATGACCCGCAGCTTCGACTTGCCGACCTATGCGGCCGCCTTCGGCGACGAGGAACTGGGCTTCAAGAAGGCGTTCCAGGCGCTTCTGAACTGGGCCGATCACGACTCGCTCGACCTCGGCGGCCGGCGCATCGAGGTGACGGCGCCCATCGACATGCAGGCGGCGGTCAACAACAAGACCAGCTTTGCCACCCGCCGTGTCATCCGCAACGGCCAGTTCAACGTGATCGACGGCTCGGCCTGGACCCCGACGGTCGTCACCTCTCAGGCGAGCTACAATCCGGCCAACGAACTGGTGCTGACCAACGTCGCCAACATCGCCAATATCCCGGTCGGGTCGCTCGTCACGGGTACGGGGGTCGGCCGCGAGATCTACGTCAATGCCGTCAATGTCGGCGCCGGCACGCTGACGCTGAGCCAGCCGCTCTATGGCGCGGCGGGGACGCAGACCTACACCTTCACCCGGTTCAAGTACGTGCTCGACTTTTCCGGCTTCGCCTCGCTCGCGAAGATGACGCTCGACGATGTCGAATTGCAGTGCAACGGCTATGCGAGCGGCATCATGCTGGCGCCGAGCGGGCTGATCTTCCACCTGCGCGACAGCCATATCACCCGGCCGAAGAACCGCGGCATCACGTCGATCGGAACCGGTTGCCAAGGTATGATGATCGACCGCTGCAACTTCCAGTCGGACGAGAGCGGGCTTCGGTCGCAGGACCGGATCTCTATCGCGTTCAACGCCAATGCGAACGACGTAAAGATCCGCGACAACCGGGCGATCCACTTCCGCCATTTTGGCCTTCTTGGTGGCAATGGCAATCTTATCGTCGGCAATCACTGGTTCCAGGGTGATGACGAGACCAGCGGGCTCCGGCTTGCCGGTCTGATCATCGCCGGGACGGATGTGAAGACGACGATCACCGGCAACTACATCGACAACTCGTCGATCGAGTGGACGAACGAATTCGAGTCCGATCCGAGCTTCGCAAACCAGTATTCCTTCGGCGGCCTCACGATCACCGGCAATACCTTCACCGCCTCGGACGTGGCGCCGTGGTTCGCCTGGATCGTCGTCAAACCCTACGGGCCTGGCCACTTCCTTCAGGGGCTGAACCTGTCCGGCAACGTCTTCAAACCGATCAGCGGGGCGATCGACCGGATCGACAAGGTCGACACCACCTTTGCGACGCTCCAATACAACCGGATGCGCAACGTCACGGTCGAGGCGAATTCCTTCACCGCCGTGACCCAGCCTGTCGCCAACCCGGTCTACCTTCAGCACGACCAGGCAACGGCCGCGACGGTCTGGACCATCAGCCCGGGCGCTTATCTGCCCTTCGGCGGTTGGGCACGGAATGTGGAATCGATCGTGGCCGAGGGCAAGATCACCGGGCCGGCGGGCGAATATCGGACCGACATGCCCTATGTCGAGGTCGAGCAGGGCGCGTCGAAACAGGACGTGACGGTGAACTGGGCGTCCGCGTCGAAAGGGCGGGTTCAGATCCGCATCCGTATGGACAATCCCGACTGATCGGCACCGCGATCTGAACGGACCGGGCGGGCGGGGACCTCTCCGCCCGCCGTCACAGCGGCGGCGGCGGCGGGACGGCCGAGAGGATCTCGGCCCAGAGGAGCCGCTTGTCCACCGGCTTGGACACGAATCCGTTCAGCCCGAGCGACAGGTAGTATTCCCGCTGCCGCGCCACCGTATCCGCAGTCAGCGCCACGACGGGGATGTTGGCCCAGTCCGTGCCGGCGCGACGGATTTCACGGAAGGTCGCTTCGCCATCCATGTCCGGCATGTTCATGTCGAGAAGCACGAGATCGAAGTCCCCGGAGGCGAGCCGGTCCAGTGCATCCTCTCCGCCCGCCGCCTCGTCGGCCTCGATCCTGAGGGTGCGCAGCATCTGAACCACGACGAAACGGTTCGTCGCGATGTCGTCGACGACGAGCGCCCTGAGCCGGCCATAGACCGTCTCGGCCCCCGTGGCCGGAGGTTCGGGAACGGTGACGAAGGGAAGTTCGATCCGCGCCACGAGACTTCCGTCTGGCGCCGGCAAGACGGCGGCCTTGGCCCCCATGACCTCGGCGATCCTGTGCACGAGGGTCATGGCCAGTGACCCCTCGGCCGGCGCGTTGTCCCGCTGGTCCGACGCCCGGGCCGGATCGTTCCCGGCGATGGTCAGCCGCAGCCGGTCCTGCCGACCCGGTGCGAGGGCGCAGCGCATGGTGATGATGGCCGGGCCATCGAGGGACAGTCCGTTGAGGACGATCGCGCTCAGATGGTAAAGGCACTTGCGCAGGAGAACGGGATCGAAACGGCCGAACTCGGGCACTTCCGGGGCAATCTCAACGTTGATCTCGGGATCGTCGTGGCGGTTCAGCGGCAGCTTCATC
>JBNKFC010000595.1:0-1540 GCA_050289105.1 Paracoccaceae bacterium
CATCGGTGTAGCCGAAGACGAGGATATTGGCCGCGCCTTCCAACCTGCCGCCCGGGAAAATCCGTTCACGTAATTCAGGATCAAGCGCCGCGTCAGCCGACATCTCGCCCTCATAGGCGAAATCCACGCCCTTGGCGTCAAGGATCGCCAGCGCCGCGCGCATGCGGCGGGCGCTGTCGGTGTCGAGATTGCCGAAATTGGAATGGGCGCAAAGTGCAACCTTCGGGGTCACGCCAAAGCGGCGGGCATGGCGGGCCGCGCCGCAGATCGTTGTCGCAATCTCTTCCGGTGTCGGTATCGCATTCACATGAGTGTCGGCGACGAAAAGCGGCCCGTCTTCCTGGATCATCAGGCTCAGCGCGCCATGAGGCGTGAGCCCGTCGCGGGCAAGGACCTGGCGGATATAGTTCAGGTGCCACAGATACTGGCCGAACGTGCCGCAGATCATGCTGTCGGCATCGCCGCGATGAACGGCGATGGCCGCGATGGCGGTCGTATTGGTGCGCATGATCGCACGGGCAAGATCGGGGGTGACGCCCTGACGCGCCATCAGCTCATGATAACTGCCCCAATAATCGCGGTAGCGCGGGTCGTTCTCGGGGTTTACCATTTCGAAGTCGCGGTCGGGCCGGATCGGCAGGCCCGCGCGTTCGCAGCGCCGTTCGATCACCTCGGGCCGCCCGATCAGGATCGGCCGGTCGGTCATCTCCTCCAGCATCGCGTTCGCCGCGCGCAGCACACGTTCATCCTCGCCCTCGGCAAAGACGATGCGGCGGCTGGCGGTGCGGGCGGCCTCGAAGACGGGCCGCATGATCAAGGCTGATTTGAAGACCGAGCCTTGCAGGCGTTCCTTATAGGCATCGAGATCGGTGATGGGCCGCGTGGCGACGCCGGTTTCCATCGCGGCCTTGGCGACGGCAGAGGCGACGGTGCCGATCAGGCGCGGGTCAAAGGGTTTCGGGATCAGATAGTCGCGACCAAAGGTCAATTTTTCACCGCGATAGGCGGCGGCCGCCTCGGCGCTCGTCGTGGCGCGGGCAAGGGCCGCGATGCCTTCGATACAGGCGATCTCCATCTCGTCGTTGATGGTCGTCGCGCCGACATCCAGCGCACCGCGGAAGATGAAGGGGAAGCAAAGGACGTTATTGACCTGATTGGGGAAATCCGACCGCCCCGTCGCCATGATTGCGTCGGGGGCGACCGAACGAACCTCATCGGGCAGAATCTCGGGTGTAGGATTCGCGAGCGCAAAGACGATCGGGTTGTCCGCCATCTTCTTCACCATTTCCGGCTTGAGGACGCCGGGGCCGGAAAGGCCGAGGAAAAGATCAGCGCCGCCGATTACATCATCCAGAGTGGCCGGGCTCTTTCCTTGCGCATAGGCCGCCTTTTGCGGCGTCATCTGGGCTTCGCGCCCCTCATAGACCAGCCCCTCGATATCGCAGAGCCAGACGTTTTCGCGCTTCACCCCCAGCTTCAGTAGCATGTCCAGACAGGCGATCCCAGCCGCGCCGCCACCGGTGGAGACAACCTTGATGTC